>JAZUIS010000101.1:0-46935 GCA_045642345.1 Lachnospiraceae bacterium | reverse complement strand
ATAATTTATTTGAATCGTACATTCATGTATGCAACAATCTCATCCACACATCTGTCAAATCCAAGTTTTGAACTGTCTAAACATAAGTCGTAATTACGAGCATCTGTCCAGTTTTTGCCGGTAAATTTAAGATGATATTCTTCCTTCTGTTTATTTGTCTTTGAAACAAAATCCTCAAGTCCCTTAAAAGGAAGGTTCTTAACTTCGGCTGCTTTTTCGAGACAATATTCGAAAGGAGCATGTATGAATACCGAAAGAACGTTGTCGTAATCCTTCAAAACATACTCGGCACAACGACCTACAATAATGCAGCTTTCCGTATCGGCAAGCTTTTTGATTATTGCAGCCTGAATGTTAAAAAGATTCTTTTCGGAAGTATAGTCTTTGGATGATGGAGGAAGAATCTCGTCATCCTGATAAATATCATTTGCAAGCTTTGAAATAAATGATGCTCTTGCTTTTTCGTCGGCATTTGCAAATAATGACTCGTTAATTCCGCTTTCATCGGATGCCATTTTAATTAAATCTTTGTCATAATAAGGAATATTTAATTTTTCCGAAAGCATCTTAGCTATTGTAAGACCGCCGGAGCCATACATTCTGGATACTGTAATAACTAAGTTTTTGTCCATATAACAATCTCCTATTCTCCTAAATATGCTTTCTTAATATCTTCGTTATTAAGAAGTTCCTTGGCATCTCCCGAAAGAACAATTCGTCCTGTTTCGAGTACATATGCTCTGTCTGCAATTGAAAGGGCTTTTTTAGCATTCTGCTCAACAAGAAGTACAGTTGTTCCGTCTGCTTTTACCGCTCTTATAATATCAAATATTTCATTTACAAAAATAGGCGATAATCCCATGGAAGGTTCATCCATAAGGATAATCTTGGGATTGCTCATTAAGGCTCTTCCCATTGCAAGCATCTGCTGTTCGCCGCCGGATAAGGTACCTGCCAACTGGTTCTGACGTTCCTTAAGTCTGGGGAAACGGCTGAATACCATTTCAAAATTCTTTTCGATTTCATCTTTATCTTTTCGGGTATATGCACCCATCTTAAGATTCTGATAAACAGAAAGATTGGCGAATACTCTACGACCTTCGGGAACGTGCGCCATACCCATGGATACTATTTTGTGGGCAGGAACTTTAGTTATATCCACACCGTTAAAGATAACAGAACCGTTAGTGGCTTCCAAAAGTCCCGTTACTGTATGAAGTATTGTTGTTTTACCTGCGCCGTTGGCACCGATAAGGGCGATTACTTCACCTTCATTAACATCAAATGATACGCCTTTAATGGCTTTAATCATTCCGTAATGAACTTCCAAATCATTTATTTCTAACATCGACATATGTTTAATCTCCTTAATCTTCTCCCAGGTATGCCTTAATAACCTCGGGATCATTAAGAACATCTGACGTCTTACCCTGACATAATACCGAACCGAAATTAAGAACGGTTAGTTCTTCGCATATTCCCGATACCAGTTTCATATCATGTTCAATAAGAAGAATTGTCTTATCAAATACATCTCTTACTTCTCTTATGGTATTCATAAGTTCAATGGTTTCATTAGGATTCATACCTGCTGCAGGTTCATCAAGCAGCAACAGCTTCGGATTGGTGGCAAGTGCTCTTGCAATTTCCAATTTACGCTGTTTACCGTAAGGAAGATTCGAAGCTAAGGTATCGGCTTCCTTATCAAGCTCAAATACTTTAAGCAAAGCAATTGCACGCTCGTTCATTTCCTTTTCGATATGGTGATATCTTGGTAATCTTAAGATACCTTCTATCGTTGTATAGTGATACTGATTATGAAGTGCAACCTTAACATTATCCATAACCGTAAGATCTTTAAATAATCTTATATTCTGGAAAGTTCTTGCAATTCCGAATTTGTTAATTTCGATAGTGCTCTTACCGGTAATGTTTTCGCCTTCAAGGAAAATTTTACCTTCGTCGGGTTTGTATACGCCGGTAAGCAAATTAAATACTGTAGTTTTACCTGCACCGTTAGGTCCGATTAAGCCGTAAAGCTTACCTTTTTTAATTTCAAGATTAAAATCATCTACAGCCCTAAGTCCGCCAAAGGAAATAGATAAATTGTTTACGGATAATATAGTAGCCATTTACTCTACCTCCTTTTTATTTTTCTTAAACAGATTCTTCGGAGAATACTTCTTTCTTAAATTGATAAGCTTGGGTGACCAGTTAAATAACATCATGACAATAAGCACGATTGCGTAAATAAGCATTCTGTAATCCGCAAGTCCTCTGAGAAGTTCCGGAAGTAATGTAAGAATTACCGCAGATATAATAGAACCTCTTATATTTCCTATTCCGCCCAATACTACAAAAAGAAGTATTGTAATTGACATATTGTAACCAAAGTTCTTCGGCTGAGCCATTAAAGAATTAAGGTTATGTGCGTACAAAACTCCGGCAACGCCTGCCAGTGAAGCCGAAATCGCAAAAGCCATCAGCTTATATTTGGTAATATTAATTCCAACCGATTCGGCAGCAATTGTATTGTCTCTTATGGACATGATAGCTCTTCCGTCTCTTGAATTAATTAAATTTAAAACAATTATCAATGTTATAACAATAAGAATAATGCCCGCTACGAAAGTCGAATCATTCGGTGTACCCGTAATACCCTGGGCACCGTTAATTATAACTTTTCCGTCAGGTTCCATATTTAGGGAAACAACATCTTTCATTGAAAAATGAAGACCGTTTGAATCCTTACCAACATAGAGAACATTGATTATGTTCTTAATAATTTCACCAAATGCAAGTGTTACTATAGCAAGGTAGTCACCTTTAAGTCTAAGTACGGGAATTCCGATTAGGAAACCTATAATACCGGATACAACGGCTCCCAATATTATAGCCAGAGTAAATCTTAAGGGACCTACTGTTATAAAATCTTCCATACACTTTGAAAAGAAAGCACCTGTAAAAGCTCCCACGCACATAAATCCCGCATGACCCAGTGAAAGCTCTCCGAGTATTCCGACACAAAGATTTAATGCAATGGCACAGATAACATATACACATAAAGGTACAAGAAGACCTTTCATCAAATTTGAAATGTTACCTGTTGCAATAAGTATCTCAACTACAATAAATGCCAGAATTACTATTCCGAATGTAATGATATTGTCTTTAAGTTTTTTGTTCATCTTAATCTTATTCATATTCGCCTCCTAGACTTTTTCCTGGAGCTTCTTACCAAGAAGTCCTGTAGGCTTAACAAGCAAAACAATAATTAATACCAAAAATACGATGGCGTCCGATAATTGAGAAGAAATATACGCTTTTGACATAATCTCTATTACACCCAAAATAAGACCGCCGATAAATGCTCCGGGGATTGAACCGATGCCTCCGAATACAGCCGCAACGAAAGCCTTGATACCGGGCATTGAACCTGTATAAGGTGTAAGTGAAGGATAAGCCGAGCAAAGAAGCATACCTGCAATTGCTGCAAGGCCTGAACCTATGGCGAATGTTAATGAAATAGTTCCGTTTACGTTAATACCCATTAACTGCGCAGCACCCTTGTCTTCCGAAACCGCAAGCATAGCCTGACCTGCTTTGGTCTTGTTGATGAACAGCATCAATACAACCATAATTATTATACAGGTAATAATGGTTACGATTGTTTCACCGGTAATGCTAAGAGCACCGTCGGCCAACGTAATGGGACTGATGTTTACAACTGAAGTAAATGCCTTAGTGTTAGCGCCGAATACTAAAAGTGCTACATTCTGTAAAAAATACGAAACGCCGATGGCTGTAATAAGTACGGCAAGTGATGACGAAGCACCTCTTAAGGGCTTATATGCAATGGCTTCGATCGTAATACCCAAAACGGTACATACAATTATAGAAACTAAAATTCCCACGACAGGCGGCAACCCAATCATGCTGACAATAGTAAACACTATGTAGCTTCCGACCATAATAACATCTCCGTGGGCAAAATTAAGCATTTTAGCTATACCGTAAACCATGGTATAACCAAGTGCAATAATTGCATACACAGAGCCTAAACTTATTCCGTTAATTAGATAAGAAATAAAGCTCATAAATAACTCCTTCTAAATTAATACAACATAACTCAAATATTATACTCTTATAGCTTCTATTATTCAATTAAAAAAGGAATTTTAGATAAATCTAAAATTCCTTTTAAATAACTGTTTTATTTAGAAATCCGATTAAGATTACTGGATGAGTTTGTACTCTCCGTTTACGATTTCCATAGCCTTAGGAGCCTTGTTAACAGCACCTTCAGCATCCCATGTCATTGAAGCACCTGTAAGACCGTCGAACTTAAGTGTTGTCATAGCGTCCTTACAAGCATCACAAATATCTGAAACGCTTGATTCAGGTGTTAAGCCCTTAGCTTCGATTGCAGCCTTGATGATGTAAATAGCATCATAAGCATCTGCTGCGAACTGGTTAGGGTTCTCACCGAATCTCTTGTTGTATTCAGCAACGAAAGCCTTTGTAGCATCATCTGTAGCATCTGCTGCGAAAGGTGTAAGAAGCATAACGCCTTCAGCTAAAGAAGCGTCGAAGTTTTCAACACCAAGGATACCGTCAAGTCCGTCACATCCGAAGAACTTAGGAGCATATCCCATCTTGTTAGCCTGTGAAAGAATTAATGAAGCTTCTGTATAGTAAATAGGTAAGAATACTAATTCAGCACCGTTATCCTGTGCCTTCTGAAGCTGTACGCTGAAGTCTGTCTTGTTATCAGCTGTAAATGCTTCTGCAGATACGATTTCAAGATTCTTAACTGCAGCTTCCTCTGCGAACTTAGCATAAATTCCTGAAGAATATACATCTGAAGAATCATAAATAACAGCTACCTTAGAAGCTACGCCGTTATCTGAGATATAGTCAGCTGCTGCAATTCCCTGGTTAGGGTCTGTAAAACAAACCTGATATACATTGTCATTAGCGATACAGTCAACTGCCGAACCTGAAGGTGTAACCTGGAACATGTTAGCCTTTGAAGACTCAGCTGCTACAGCTACACAACAACCTGAAGTTACGCTTCCCATAAGGATCTGCATACCCCAGTCTGATAATGTATTGTAAGCGTTAACTGATTTTTCGTTATCAAGCTCATCATCCTGGAAATTGTATTCAATCTGATAACCGTTAATACCGCCTGCTGCGTTAATTTCATCAACAGCAATCTGTCCGGCATTCATAACAGCCAATCCGTATACGGCAGCACCACCTGTGATAGGTCCGATTCCACCGATCTTAAATGTTGCAGCTCCATTGCTTGAGCTTTCTGTTGAGGCAGCATCTGTAGAAGCACCTGCACATCCAACAAGACAAGTTAAAGTTAATGAAGCACAAAGAAGTACGCTTAAAAACTTTTTCATAATCTTTTCTCCTTTAATAGATTAAATTGTTAACTTGATAAAATATAACTCTTAATATCAAATATGTCAATAAAACACCTTAAAATTTGGTTAAATTGACAACTCAACCGTCTTACCGTCTCTCCATATTCTTTCAAGATCGTAGAATAAACGATTTTCCTTATCGAATATGTGGACTATAATATCGCCGAAATCAAGTAGTACCCAATTGGCATTCTCGTATCCTTCAATCTGCTTTAACTGAAGGCCCGCTTTTGATAAACACGCATCAACCTCATCCGATAACATTTGAATCTGGTTCTTGTTATTTCCGGATGCAATTATGAAGTAATCTGCCATTACGGATACTTCGGATATATCAATCATTCTGATTTCAAAGGCTTTTTTATCATCAAGCACTTTAATTGCTTTATCTGCAAATTCTCTGATTTGTTCTTTGTTGAATTCAGACATTAATAACATTCTCCTTTAAATAGTAGTCGTATGCTTCCGTAGCTGTTGAATCTATTTCTTTATTATTGGCTTTTAAATAATTGAAGGTATTTTCGAATATCTTTATGAGACATAAATCAATATCTTCAAAAGCCGTTTTTCTTATTAAAGCAAGATTGGGGATTTCTTCCCGCTGAGGCTCGATATAGTCTGCAATAAATACTATTTTTTCCAGTAAGGACATGCCTATTCTTCCGGTAGTATGATAGGTTATTGCATTTATAATATCTTCATCCTCGATTTGAAACTTCTTCCTTGCTATTAGGGCTCCGACTTTGCCGTGAAGTAAATAAGGTGATTTCTTTTCACTTTCGGAAATGCCCAAATCATATTTTTTGCACAAAGATATAAGTTTATCATCATCAAGATATTTGGCACAATCGTGAAGAAGCCCCGCAATTCTTGCCTTATCTATATCTTCGCCGTATTTCATTGCAAGACAGACAGAAGTAAAACTTACCCCAAGGGTATGTTCATATCTTTTTTCCGAAAGCACCTTTTTAAGTTTGTTCTCAATTTTGGTATATTTCATAGTTATTTTGGAAGCTCTATCTTGGGATTATCCTTGTTCTTCTTATATAAAACAATCTTTTTGCCTATTACCTGAACAACTTCGGATCTTGTTCTTTCTCCCAGGGCCTGGGCAATCATCTTAGGATCGTCAAAGCAGTTCTTTAAAACCGAAACTTTAATAAGTTCACGGGTATTAAAGCTCTCCGATACCGCTTCTACCACTTCCGGAGTAAGGGATGATTTACCTATCTGAAAAATCGGTTCAATATTCATAGCAAGACCTTTTAAATAAGATCTTTGTTTACTTGTCATAGCCATAACTATTCTCCTTATTTGTAATACTCAAAGGTTAAATCATACATTCTTACGATGTCGCCTTCTTCAATACCCATCTCTTCCAGTTTATCAAGAATTTCATTTTCTTTAAGGAAGTTTTGGAAAAATACAAATCCTTTTTCGGAATCAAGGTTAGTATATCCAAGCATTTTTTCGATGCGTGGTCCTTCAAGAATATATTCGTTATTCTTTTCGTCATAGTCAACGGTATATGGTTCGTCTTTAAAGCTTATCATATATTCGGGGAAGAATTCCTGCTCGAAGACTAATGGCTTAATATCTGTATTATCAAGAATCTCTTTAACCTTATAAAGTAATTCTTTTATTCCTTCGTTATTTGCCGCACAAATCGGATACACGGGTATACCCTTAGGTTCGAATTCCTTTTTTAATCTTTCGATGGGATTCGGAGTTCCTTCTTCTTCAAAAATGCAGTCAATTTTATTTGCGGCAATTATCTGCGGCTTTTTGCTTATATCGGCATTATACTTTTCAAGTTCCTTGTTTATTGCATAGAAATCCTCAATAGGATCTCTTCCTTCAGTGCCTGCCGCATCGAGAAAGTGTATAATTACTTTTGTTCTTTCGATATGTCTTAAAAATTCATGACCAAGGCCCGCTCCGTCTGAAGCGCCTTCGATAAGCCCCGGAATATCCGCAATAACGAAGGGCTCAACTCCGGGCACATCAACTACTCCTAGATGGGGATTAATGGTCGTGAAATGATAATTTGCAATTTCAGGTCTTGCATTGGATACCTTTGTTAAAAAGGTGGATTTTCCTACATTGGGGAAGCCTACAAGTCCTGCATCCGCAAGGAGTTTTAATTCCAAAATCAATTCCAGCTCTTTGGCGCTTTGGCCTGCCTGCGCGTATTTGGGTGCCTGCATCGTAGAAGTTGCATAATGCTGGTTACCGTTACCGCCCCTGCCGCCGGATAAAAGCAAAAATCTTCTGTTTTCTCCTGATAAATCGGTGATAACCTTGCCGGATACAGCTTCTTTTACAACCGTACCCTCCGGCATTTTGAGAACAATATCATCTCCGTTTTTGCCGCGGCATTTTCTTTTGCCGCCATCCTGACCGTCTTCGGCATGATATTTACGGACATGACGATAATCCGTAAGTGTATTCATACCTTCATCTATTTCAAGATATACACTTCCGCCGTCGCCGCCGTCACCGCCGTCAGGTCCGCCGTTGGGAACATATTTTTCTCTTCTGAAAGAAACGTGGCCGTCTCCGCCTTTACCTGACCTAACATATATTTTTGCTCTGTCATTAAACATTATAGTCACCTCAAAAAAAAGCTCTGAACTTATTGTTCAGAGCTTTAATTCAAATTCTTACTTTTCTACAGGATAAACAGAAGCCTGCTTCTTGTCTTTTCCTACTCTTTCGAATTTAAGAACGCCGTCTACCTTAGCAAACAAAGTGTCGTCACCACCGATACCAACATTGATCCCGGGATGAATTCTTGTTCCACGCTGTCTGAAAAGGATGTTACCAGCCTTAACGAACTGGCCATCAGCGCGCTTAGCTCCTAATCTCTTACTCTCTGAGTCTCTACCGTTCTTAGTAGAACCCATTCCTTTTTTATGAGCGAAAAATTGAAGGTTAAGCTGTAACATTGTCGTTTACCTCCTTTGTGATTACTTGAATAAAATCATTACCGTATTCCGACTGAATACCGTTTAGTCCCAAATTAAGTGATTCAAGAAGCACCTGTGTACTGGGCTCATTATCGCTTAACAAATTGAAAATTATAATTCCTTCGTCTTCGTTGGTAACCAACTCGACTTTTTCGTGATTAATTACATCAATGGAATTAACTGTATTAATAATTAGGACCGAAATGGATGCACACACAATATCTTCGCCGGCAACTCCGTAACCGGAATGACCCTCTGCATAAAAACCTGTGTATTTATCATCCTTTTTAATAAATGTTATCTTAGTCATAACTCATTATGCGTTAATCTTGTCAATTTTAACCTGAGTGTATGCTTGTCTGTGACCGTTCTTTTTGTGGTAACCGGACTTTCTCTTATACTTGTAAACGATAACCTTCTTAGCTCTTCCCTGTCCTTCGCATGTACCTGTTACAGTAGCATTAGCAACGTCAGAAGCAACCTTAACTTTACCGCCGTCTGAAATAGCCACAACCTGGTCAAATGTAACAGTAGCGCCATCAGCAACATCGAGCTTTTCAACTCTGATTACATCGCCTTCAGCAACCTTATACTGTTTTCCACCTGTTGCAATTATTGCGTACATTTGGTTTTCCTCCTTACTACTTAAAGCAAAACTTTAAGTTTCTCGCTAGTTTCGGTGCCGAAAAACCTTCGGTCTTAAACCCCACTATGCGGCATACTCGAATAATATATCAGAGGGAAATTGCCTTGTCAAGAGGTAAACTCACCTTTTTTCTGGTAATTTCCACTATTCCGAGTTTTGTAATATCAATTGCTCTTGTTCTTATTTTGTCTTTATTAAGTTCGAATGATAAAAGACTCATAAGTTCGTCGTAACTTGATTCATCCGACATATTAATAAAATCTACCATTATCATTCCGGATATATTTCTTATTTTAAGCTGACGCGCAATTTCCACCGCAGCTTCTTTATTCACTTTAAATATATATTTTGATGTTTCTTTGTGCTTGCCCTCGGATTTGCCGGAATTTACATCAATTACCGTCATCGCTTCTGTCGGCTCGATTATTAAGTAACCGCCGCAGGGTAAGTATACCTTTTTATCAAGTGCCCGTGATAAATGAGTCCGTAAAGAATATAAATTAATAAGAGAAAGGGCCTCATCGTCATGGAACTTAATTGTCTTATTGTTCAATGATTCTATATTTTGTAATGAATCGTAAATATTACGGTTGTCGGTTACTATTGTGTCGTAGTCATCAAAATCAATATCATTTACGGCACTTATTACAGAATCACGATCCTTGTATAACAAAGAATATATTTTCTTTTTATTTCCGTTGTTTTTGATATCTTCGGCATATGAAATGAACTTATTAAGTTCATCCACCAAAGGTTCGACGCCCTCTTCTAAAAGATAAGAACAATTAGTCCTAAGAACGGTTCTGAAAGCCTTTATTCCCGAGACTTTTGCTTCCTTTACCTTTTCGATTAACTGCTTGGCAATATTGGGCTCGATTTTCTTGGAGGCATTAATTCCGTGGCCTTCAAAGTGTATAACGCAAAATTCGCCGGGGATGCATATATCCAATGTACCCTGAGGAAGTTTGGTCTTTAAAGCATCGGTTTTAATCTGAACTATAATCTCATCGCCGCATTTGGGTAAATTGTCTTTAAACTCCGATAGAGACAGGAATACCTTCTGGTCCTTTGAAATAGATACAAAACAGGCCGAAAGCCCTTTGTTAATTTCTGTTATTTTACCTACATAAACAGAATTAACCATGGTATTTTCGAGTACTTTAATATTTATTAAGTTATGATTGTCGTCAAACAAAAACAAAATATCGTTTTCGTCTATATTTGTAATTACAATCTTTCCCATATTAACAATTAATCAGCGGTTGTAGTTTAATATCTTCTGCAGTGCCCGTGTTTTCAAAAATATCGATTCTTTTAACATCAAAAGCATTTTCGGGAATTTCTGCGCCCATATAATTCAGCAGACATTCCGTTACAAACGTGGGCTTAATGTTAGAATCCGAACTTGCATTTACCGTAAAACCAATGGAATTATTACTGATTGCATTAAAATCATATAAATACTCTTTTAAATCAATAAAAATATAGCCGCCGCCCTTTTTCTTAGGCTTATTGACCGGGATGGTCTGTTGACTATAAAAGTCAACTGCTCTGTTTTGAAAATCATCCGGCAATGAAACCTTGTCTTTTATCGTTACTTCATAGGAAGCTGCAAATACACTCGACATGCAATTGGGACTCTTATCCGGTAATTTCTTAACGGCTATAATTTGAATTCCTTCATTGAGCTGACTGTTAAGACTTTCAAAAATTACATTTTCGTCGGTTTCTTCGGTTAATTCCATGTCAAAATATTCGCCTTCCGAAGTAAAACCTACCGATAAAGGAAATGCAAATGACAGTATCTGATGGGGTGAAAATCCTTCCGTATAAGCAATCGGAATATGTGCTCTTCGTATTGCTTTTTGGAAATATCTCATTACATCAAGATGTCCTATATATTTAATTGCTCCGTTTTTACTGAATTTAACTCTGTATTTCATATTATCTTGCTTTGGTACAAATTCCCGTGCCGTATTTGGCAGCACCGCATCCGTTACATTTTTGTGCGCAGTTAGGAGTTGTAGTACCCTCTTTTGCTTTATGCCATTCCGATAACAGGAATTCTTTTGATACACCACAGTCTAATATATCCCATGGGAAAATTTCATCATCCTGTCGTTCTCTTGTTGTATAGAAGTCAATAGAAACGTTACACTCCTTAAATGCCTGAAGCCACAGATCGTGTCTGTATGTTTCGGACCAGGCATCATACATGCATCCCAGTTTATAGGCTCTTTTGATTACGGCATTTAATTTTCTGTCTCCTCTGGCGAAAACACCTTCAAGTACGGAAGTATCTGCCTCATGCCAGTTATACTTGATAGATTTTTGATTAAGCTGTGACATTATTGCTTTTCTTGTCATATATGCTTTATCAATAAATTCTTCTTTGGTATTTTGCCTAGCCCATTGGAAGGGGGTAAATGGCTTTGGTACAAAGAATGATGTACTTGCCACTATCTGTATTTTACCCTGTCGTTTTTCCTTTGGAACGGTTTCATAGTACAATGCTGCAACATCGTTTGCCAATGTGGCAATTGCTTCTATGTCCTCCTGAGTCTCAAAGGGCTGGCCTAACATGAAATAAAGTTTAACTTTATTCCATCCGCCTAAAAATGCTTCCCTGCAACCGTTCATAATATTATCGATTGTAAGGTTTTTATTTATTATATCCCTAAGCCTTTGGGAACCGGCCTCGGGAGCAAAGGTAAGCGATGATTTTTTGACGTCCTGGACTTTGTTCATTACATCCAACGAAAATGCATCAATTCTTAAGGAAGGTAAAGAAATATTGATTTTGTTATCCTTACAATATTTCATTAATCTTTCCAATAATTCCCCTAACTTACTGTAATCAGACGAACTTAAGGAACTTAAGGTGATTTCTTCGAATCCCGTATTTTCAAGTCCTTTAACCGCAGTATCAAATAGGTAGTCTACACTTCTTTCTCTTACGGGTCTGTATAATTGTCCTGCCTGACAAAATCTGCAACCTCTTATACATCCTCTTTGAATTTCCAGTGTAATTCTGTCGGAATAGCTTTTAATAAAAGGTACAACCGGCTTTGTGGGATAATATGTATCATCAAGCTCCTTAACAAGTTCCTTATGAATCTTGGAAGGTACATCATCATAAACGGGAACCATACTAAGAATTGTTCCGTCGTCTTTGTATTTAACTTCATACATTGAAGGTACATACATTCCGGGAATCTTGGCTGCTTCGTGCAAAAAATCGGAACGTGACATATTATTGGCCCTGGCTTCTTTATAAAAATCAAGAAGTTCTCTGTATCTGGTTTCGCCTTCACCTATATAAAAAATATCAAAAAAATCAGCAATCGGTTCCGGATTATATGAGCAGGGACCGCCGCCTATTACAATGGGATCTTCCCATGTTCTTTCTTTGGATTCTATTGGAATTGAAGATAAATCAAGAATCTGAAGTATGTTCGTATAACACATTTCGTATTGAAGTGTTATACCCAGAAAATCAAAATTTTTAACAGGGTCCTGAGATTCCAACGCAAAAAGAGGAAGTTTGTTCTTCCTCATAATTGGGTCTAAATCAGTCCAGGGAGAATACACTCTTTCGCACCATGTATCCTCAAAACTGTTTAGCATATCATATATTATCTGAATGCCTAAATGGGACATTCCTATTTCGTATACATCGGGGAAACACATGGCAAAACGTATATCAATACGGTTTTTATCTTTATATACTGCGTTTACTTCGTTCCCGATATATCTTGCAGGTTTTTCAATCTGCATCAGAATATCATCTGATAAAGCTAAGTTATTGTTCATCGTTTATCAAGCTCTTCTGTTATTTCTTCCCATGTAACGTTCTTTTCAGCCATAAGCACCATCATATGATATAAGAAATCGGCAATTTCATACTTGATTTCATTGGCGTTTGGATTCTTGGCCGCAATAACGATTTCGGTAGCTTCCTCACCAACCTTTTTAAGTATTTTGTCAATTCCCTTATCAAACAGATAATTGGTATAAGAACCTTCTTTGGGGTTAATTTTTCTGTCTTCTATAACAGCCATAACAGATTCGAATACCTTAAGGGGATTTGATTCTTTATATTCCTTTTTCATTATTTCATTAAAGAAACATGAATATTTGCCCGTATGGCATGCTGCACCTACCTGCTTAACCTTGGCAAGTAACGTATCCTTGTCACAATCGGCACTAAGTTCTTTAAGATACTGATAGTGGCCTGAAGTTTCACCCTTGATCCAGAGCTCGTTTCTTGATCTTGAATAATATGTCATGCGACATGTCTTAAGGGTCTTAAGATAGGCCTCTTCGTTCATATATGCCATCATAAGTACTTCCGAAGTCTTATAATCCTGTACAATAACAGGAACCATACCGTCGGAATTAAGTTTAAGATCGCTCCATTTAATTATGGGATCAAAAACGGAAACGGCTAAATTATTTTCTTTGCATAAATTCTTAATGTTTTCGATTTCAAAAACATTTTCATTAATTGCAATTCCGGTCATTCCGCCAACTATTTCGTTTTTGAATATTTCGATAATCTTATCAAGAGACACATCGGGAAGTGTAATAATTAAAGGTAACTTACTGCATTCGATGGCATCCTTAATAATATGATCGTTAATTAATATAATTTCACTTACAAATTCTTCCAGAATTTCCGTATTATCCTTAATCTCGGAAGCATCTTTAATACATGCGAGTATCTTGTTCTTTCCGAACTTTAACGAAACTTCTTTTGTAAGTTCCACATTTGAAGCTTTGGAATAGTTTAAAGCAGCTTTTGCACAACCTGCATAAAGCAATTTCTTAACATCTTCCATCCTCTTGATATTACCGGCGCCTATTACGGGTAATGATGCCTTTTCACATATGTCTTTAATGCAATCAAGCGCTTTTTCGTGTGATGCATCATCGGTAGATAAATCGTAAATAATCAATTCATCGGCACCGTTTTCAAAATATTCCAATGCAAGGTTTCCGGGATTATCGCTTATTACGGAAAAATCGTTGTAATCCTTAATCGCCTTTTCGTCCTTCAAAAATATACATGGAATAAACTTTTTAAATTCACTCATTATAAAGTTCCTTTCGTGCTAAGAACCTCATTTGAACGAGGATCTTTTAATGTTGCTTCATCCAAAGCACGTGCAAATGCTTTAAACATAGCTTCAATCATGTGGTGATTGTTCTGACCGTACATAATTTTAAGGTGTAAATTCATTCCTGCGGAATAACTAACCGCATAAAAGAATTCTTTAACCAATTCGGTATCAAGATATCCTACCTTATCAACGGTAAAATCGCAATCAAAAACAAGATAAGGTCTTCCGGATAAATCAATTGCACACATTGCAAGGGAATCGTCCATAGGAAGCATTGTACTGCCGTATCTCATTATACCCTTTTTATCTCCGAGAGCTTCTTTGATTGCCGTTCCAAGTACGATACCGGCATCTTCGACGCTGTGGTGACCGTCAACGTTAAGATCTCCTTTGATTGTCATATCAAGATCAAAAAAACCGTGACGCGTAAAGCCTTCAAGCATGTGATTAAAAAATCCGATGCCTGTTGCTATATTGCTTTTTCCTGTTCCTTCAACAGTAAATGTGCAGGAAATATCGGTTTCTTTTGTTTTACGATTTACAGTAGCTGTTCTCATTAATTATTTGTCTCCTTATTCAAATCTGACCGCAACCGAATTGGCATGAGCCGTAAGTCCTTCGGACTTGGCAAATAATTCGATTTCATTATGAACTTTGCTTAATCCGTCTTTAGAATAGCTTATTATGCTTGTTTTCTTAAGGAAATCATCAACGTTAAGGGGACTGAAGAACTTTGCGGTTCCGTTAGTCGGCAAAATGTGGTTTGGACCGGCAAAATAATCGCCCAAAGGTTC
This sequence comes from Lachnospiraceae bacterium, assembly GCA_045642345.1. Classification (GTDB taxonomy): domain Bacteria; phylum Bacillota; class Clostridia; order Lachnospirales; family Lachnospiraceae; genus JAILLW01. The sequence continues at coordinate 31,965 of JAZUIS010000101.1, read as the reverse complement.
CGAAGAATATTCTCCAAGGAATATTGCGCCCGCATTCTTAACCTTAGTCATGGTTTCAAACGGATTTTTAGTAAGAATTTCCATATGCTCGGATGCAATTTCGTTTGCCGCATCAATTGCATCGTCCATATTTTGTGCCACAAGAATATATCCGTAATTATCAAGTGACTTATTAATTATATCTTTTCTTGACAAAGTTTTGGTAAATTCGTCAACTTCTTCGGAAACTTTAGTTGCAAGTTCCTTTGAAGTTGTTATTAAAATAGCGGATGCCATTTCGTCATGTTCTGCTTGAGAAAGCAAATCTGCGGCAACATATCTCGGATTGGCGCTTTCGTCTGCCAAAACAAGAATTTCCGAAGGACCTGCGATTGAGTCGATTGATACATATCCGAAACATGCTTTCTTGGCCAAAGCAACAAAAATGTTTCCCGGGCCTGTGATTTTGGATACCTTGGGAATTGACTCGGTACCGAATGCCATTGCTGCAATTGCCTGAGCTCCGCCTACTTTATAAATTTCATCGCAACCTGCAATTGAAGCTGCAACAAGTGTGCCGGGGTTGACCTTACCTTCCGAGTTGGGAGGTGTTGTCATAATTATTTTCTTAACTCCCGCTACCTTGGCAGGAATAATATTCATTATTACAGAGCTTGGATATGCAGCTTTACCTCCGGGAACGTAAACACCGGAAACTTCTATAGGTGTAAATCTCTGTCCTAATATAGAACCGTCTTCTTTAGTGTCAATCCAGCTTTGGCGAAGCATTTTCTCGTGGAAAGCACGTACATTCTCGGCAGAGTGCTTCATTACTTCGATAAGCTCAGGATCAACAAGCTTATATGCTTCGTCAATCTCTTCTTTTGTAACTTTAATGTTTGATTCGTTTAAATTGAATTTATCGAATTTTAAGGTGTAATCAAACAATGCCTTATCTTTGTTGACACGAACATTGTTGATAATTTCATTAACAACAGCCTCATACTCGCCGTATGAATTAGGGCTGCGCTTTAATAAATCTTCAAGAATATTATTCTTTGTTTCTGTTGTTAAATTTACTATTCTCATTTATTTATTCCTCACACAGAGCTTTCATTCCTAAAATCAGCTCTTTAATTCTCTTTGATTCCATTTGCATTGAAACCGGATTAACTATCATTCTTGCAGACAAAGGAATAATTTCTTCCAATACCTCAAGTCCGTTTTCTCTAAGAGTGGAACCTGTTTCGACTATGTCTACTATAACATCTGACAATTCAACTATAGGGCCCAGTTCCACCGAACCGTTTAGTTTAATAATATCAACTGTCTGATGCTTTTTATTATAAAAATAATCTTTTGCAATCTTAGGATACTTACTTGCAACTCTTATTCTTTCTCGATGCTGCAAAAGTTCCTTTGCTTCCTTGGGACCGCATACACACATTCTGCATTTTCCGAATCCCAGATCAAGAACTTCGAATACATCTCTTCCTTCTTCGAGTATCGTATCTTCGCCTACAACTCCGATATCGGCAGCACCGTATTCAACATAAGTCGGAACATCGGGGCCTTTGGCAAGGAAGAACTTAAGCTTGTACTCTTCATTTACAAATATAAGCTTTCTTGTATCTTTATCCTTCATCTCCTCACAGAAAATACCCATCTGCTCAAGTAATGACATTGTTTTATTGGCAAGTCTTCCTTTTCCTAAAGCAAATGTAAGATATCTGTCTTCTTTGTTGACGGGATTCATTTTTTCTTTGTTAAGGGCGCTGAGCAAATCGTCAATAACTACGCAAAAGCCGATGGCAGGCGCGTCTTTACCGAAATTTGACAACAAATTATCGTATCTTCCGCCCTTTAAAATAGCATCGCCGATGCCGTATGTGAATGCTCTGAAAATTACTCCCGTATAGTAATTATATTTGCTAAGCATTCCCAAATCATAAATAACATATTCATCTACATTACGTTTAACAAGCTCATCATGAAGTTCTTTTAATCTAAGAACCGCATTTTTGGAACGAACATTGGTGGCATCGTTAAGCGCATTATCAAGAACTTCCATAGTACCGAAATGATTGGTTACGGAAATAATCCTGTCACAAATCTCCGATGATAAATTCTGCTCTTTAAGATAATCGTAAGCACCGTATATATTCTTCTGGGAAATATAATCTCTTACGTTAAGTTCTACATCTTTTGAAATATTAAGTTCTTCGCAAATGCCCTTAAAGAAATCCGCATTGCCGACAGTTATCTGTATATCTTTTAATCCTGCACTCTTAAGCACTTTAAGAGCAAGGGCAATCATTTCCGCATCTGCGCTTACAGAACTGTCACATATAAGCTCGGCACCCATCTGGGTAACTTCTTTAAGCTTGCCCTGAAGCAAAGAAGTATTAGCAAATGTATTTCCCGAATAACAAAATCTTATGGGATCTGTTTCCTCTGCAAAATACTTAGCCGCGCAACGTGCGATAGACGGGGTAAAGTCGGGTCTAAGAACCAATGTATTACCGTCGGAATCGTTAAATTTAAATAATTCATTCGTGGATGTTGTGCTTATTCCTGATGAAAAAACATCAAAATATTCAAATGTGGGAGTCTGAATCTCCTTATAAGATTCTGCTTTAAAAATATCTCTTATCTTAGCTTCGAGATTAAGCTTCTGTTCATATTCTTCACCGTAAAGATCTCTGACTCCTTCGGGTGTATGCAATAAATAACTGTTTTTCATATAAATTCTCCATTCACTTTAGTATGGTAACGTGATAATTCGTTACTATGCTACCATACTAAAATGATTATGTCAACAAATCTCTTTCTTCAACATCGCGTTTTAAGGCTTCAAAATATGGAACAAAGACGCCTTCATTGGGTTTAATTATATAATCCGGGTTAAGTTCATCTATCTTAAAACTTTTTCTTCCGCCCTCTTCTTTAGCTCGGTCCCAGAAAAATTTAAACATTTCAAAGGGCAGATAATAAATTATATCTTTTGTCGTAAAATATATTATAAAGAAAGAAATACCGCCCTGCTTTTCAAAATGCTCCATAAAATCAACCTGATGGGCATGAATATTTTGAAGGGGGAATCGTTCTTCCCTGCATTCTTTGGCATCGAAACATACGGGCAGCCCCTGTACGGCACCTATATAATCCACGGTACTTTTTTGATCAAAATACGCAAGAGTAATCTGCTTGCCCTTGGGATTCATCTTAATAGGTGTTATGGGCGTAGGAATCTTTTGAACAATGGCAAGTCCTTTTTCCTTATATATTTCATTTGTATTATTGATTAAATCTTCAAGATACGAACCTCGAAGTCCTCTTGATTTCCATGTACTCATAATTTGATAATAAGATTGTTCCATTTCTCTTCCGGACAATCAGACGGAAAAACTAATTTATATGCGTACAAAACCTGTTCGTTCACACCGTATTTTTCATTAAAGGACTTATTGCCGTATTTATAGTCCCCCAAAAGAGGATGATTAATAAATGCCATATGAGCCCTTATCTGATGAGATTTGCCTGTAATAAGCTCAATCTCTATCTGCGTTCTGTCGTCATAATTATTAATGGGAGTAACATATGTTTTAATGGGACTGCTTCCCGGTATATTATCTTTAATTACTTTTACTTTATTTGTTTTTTCATCCTTTATTAAATAATCATCAAGCAACATAGGACTGTCTATCCGGCCCATACATGTGGCTTTATAATATTTTTTAAGGCTTCGGTCTTTAATCATGGCCGAAATTAAAGTACTTCCCTTAAGTGTTTTGGAACCTATGATCAGACCTTTTGTATTTCGGTCAAGTCTGTTAAGAATTGACGGCTTAAATGAATTCAGAGAATTCTCATTAACAATTCCGCAATTAAGAAGGTATCCTATGAGATATTCGTTCATTGATATATCGGAAGGTTTTGATTTTTGAGAAAGTACATTTGACGGCTTGTTAAAGACGACCATATCATCATCTTCATAAACAATATTAATGTTTTTCAAAGTTTTATATGCTTTTTCGTAGGAAGATACATCCACTGATTCTTTAGCACAAAATGAATCAAAGGTTTCGTCCGACAAATATATCTTTATGTTGTCGCCGTCATTTAGTTTTTCGGAACCGGATGCTTTGGAGTCATTTAATTTTATATTTTTTTTGCGAAGCATTTTGTATATAAATGAACCCGGAGCATTAACAAGAATTCTGCCTAAATATTTATCAAGTCTTTGGCCTTCATCCGATTTGCTTACAGTATATTCTTTCAAGATAATACCTCAAAATTAAAGTGTAACCTCGTACAAAGATATACGAACCTCATCATCTTTGGCTTCGTTTGTACTGATTTTTTGATTCATGGAGCCAAGCATGCTTTTGTATTTATTGATATCATTTGTCAAAGATACGGTTATATTTTTATGGCCTGCGGTTTTTAATATTGTATTTAAGTGGTTAATACATTCTTTTTCGTCAAATTTGTCCGCTTCGTAAAAGCCGATTATTACATTATCGTTTACCACCATATGGGATATGGGATAATTCTTGGAATATGATGTAAAGTACATATCGTACATCGAAATCAATTTGTCGCATAAAGGATTAATCTGCTCATAGCTGCTTTGGGTACAACCCTTTGCTTTAATAAACATAATCATGGATACTGCACTTTTACATGCCGGCAAACATCCTAATATACCGACAACCGTAAGAAGATTTCTTTTGGTTCCGGTGGTAACATAGCCGGTAATTATAATTGCGGCTGAAATTGCAAAATATATAATTGTAATTAAAATCACACGATTTCGTTTCTTTGGAATGTAACCGAAGTCACCTTTAATAATTTTTTTTAACATTTTTCTTTTTCTTTTTAATAAATATTCTGGATGCAATAACTGTTATCAGTATAAGTAAAAGTATTGCCCCTGTTGCAAAAACTCCTATTTTCATTCCTAAGGATCCGTTGTTTTGGCCCGGTTCCTTAGATATATCATAAGTAACTGTTTCGTACTCCGGTTTATCTTCTACCAAAAGTTCAACATTGTAATCTGTTTGCGGCTCGCTTTTGGCTGCCGGAGTTTCGACGGTTGTCAATTCAACCGTCAGTAAATTACTTATAGTTAATTTATCGTATTGATTTACTACACATGTAATGATATTGGCAGGTTTATTCTTAGGTACATCAAGCGTAATTACCGCATTATCCATGGATTTATTCCAGGATGTACGGGGATAGTCTTTAAGGGCCGAATATGTAACGCCTCCGTCGGTGCTGTACATGTAATACTGAATAAAACTCTGTTTATCGACCGCATGCATATTGATTGTAATTTTGCCGTTGGGAATGTCGGCACTTACAAGCGAAATCTCATTTATCTCAGGTTCCGTTTCATCAGGCAGGACTTTGCCCTTAAAAGTTTTGGAATTTAACTTATATGAAGAATAATCAATACCAAGCGCTGTTGATTTAAGATGCAGTGATTTGGCAAGTGCGGTTGCATCCTGAACTCCGAAATTGGCAAGGGACATTTTAAGCTGCCCCGAATTTAACGGTACGGCAAAGGCATCATTTGAATTATCAAGATAACAGTGTTCTATAATGCATGAGGGAATCTTGTAATTAGTACCGATTCTTATTACGCCGTAATAATTGTCGTTTGACTTACCGACTCTGGTTTTAATTCCTCTGTTGTGAAAACCCATACTTTCGAAATTGGATATAACCTGATCGGCAAAAGGATATAATTTTGAATAATAATCCCCCTGAATCGGTAACCATATTTCGGAACCGTAAAGATTATGTAATGTCGACATATTAAAATGCAGAGAAATAAAATAATCTGCATTAACACTCTTGGCAAAATCAAGCCTTTGCTGAATGCTCATATCAACATCGGAAGTTCTGGTTACATATACCGTAACATCATCAAACTGCTCCAGATAATCCTTCATTGCATTGGCAACAACTACCGTCAAATCTTTTTCAATTAAAGCCCCGTTTATTCCACCTTCGTTTGAACCGCCGTGGCCGGGGTCTAAAACTATCGTATAACCCATAATTTCCCTTTAACAAAAGTTCACCGGCGTAATTAACGCCGGTGAAAATAATTACGACAATAAATCTAATTTCAAATCTCCGTTAGGATCAGCAGCTGCCGATGGTGAAGGCACATTATTAACTGCCGGAATACTTCCTGTAGTACCTTCGGGAATCGGAATGGATCCCGTGTCCTGCATATCAAAATCACTTGGCAATTCAGCAGTATCGTCTATAGTCGGCGGATTGATTTCGTTTCGATTCGAAACCGCAATCTCATGATACTGATTTAACTGAGTATAAAAGCTTTCATAGTGACTCTGTGCTACTCTCATGGTCTGAGAAACAACATTCTCATATGCCGAAAGCATATTATCCATATATTCAACAGCAGCGGATTTAACTGCATTAGCTTCCATAGTTGCTGTTGTTAATATTTCCTGTGCCTGAGAATAAGCTGTCTTTACTACCTCATCAGCCTGTGCATAAGCCTGCTGCATAATTGCATTCTGAGATATCATCTCATTGGTTCTTGCTGCAGCTTCATCAATTAAAGACTGTGCCTTTTCTTTGGCTTCTTTAAGAATTTCCTGCTGATTAGACACTACCTTTTGATATCTTACAAGCTCTTTGGGTGTTGTGTTTTTAAGTTCTCTTAACAGCTCATCAATTTCTTCTTTATTAACAATAATCTTACTGTTTGATAAAGGCTGATATTTACAATTATCAATATAATCTTCGATTTCATCAATTAACTGTTCAATTCTACTGCTCATGGTTTCCCCCATTATTTATTAATGTTGTACTTTTCGTATACTGCTTTTCCTACAAAGTCGGGTACACAAGGAGTAACATCACCGCCGAAATAAGCAATTTCCTTAACAGCACTGGAACTAAGATAAGCGTATTCCAATGAAGTAGTCAAAAATACAGTATCAACTTCACCCTCAGAAATCAGTCTGTTTGTCTGGGCATTTTGAAGTTCATACTCAAAATCTGTAATGGCACGAAGTCCTCTGATTACAACATGTACGTCTTTTGACTTACAATAGTCAACTAACAGACCGCTGAAAGATTCAACCTTAACATTGTCAATATCTTTAAGCGCTTCCTTTAGCATTTTAACACGTTCATCTACCGAAAACAATGGTTGCTTACTTTTATTGTCCAAAACAGAGACCGTCAAAACATCAAACATCTTGGCAGCTCTTTTTATAACATCGATATGACCGTATGTTACCGGGTCAAAACTTCCGGGATATATTGCACTTTTCATTATTTTCTCCTAAAAAAAATATGCTTATTAGTTTTATATCTTTTTTCTTTGATTATGTCAAAGCCTTCGAAGGAAAAATCCTTGTTTAATGAGGCTTCGAGTATTATTAATGTATTTTCAGTAATGTATGATTTGTTATAAAGTGTATCAAATAAAGCATTCTCATATCCTGCTTCATAAGGAGGATCCATAAAAACTATATCAACTTCTTTTTCGTTAATCAGCGATAATGAAGCAATATAATCATTCTTGAGAATTGTGGCATCATTAAAGAGTTTGGTAAATTTAAGATTCTCCGTAATGCAATCTACAGCCTCTTTATTATTATCAATAAAGTAACAGTGACGGGCTCCTCTTGATAACGCTTCTATACCTATTCCGCCGCTGCCTGCAAAAACATCTACGAAAACACAGTCTCCAAGATCGTTTTGAATCATATTAAATAAAGTCTCTTTGATTCTGTCCTGGGTTGGTCTGGTATTTAATCCTTTTGGTGTTTTTAAATTAAGTGATCTACACTTGCCGGCAATTACTCTCATAATAAATTATATTCTGATTTTGGTTCCTTTACCGTCACGTTTTGAAAGTTTAACTTTGTATAAATCAAAAGGTTTTTCGTTAATAACAGCTTCGTTGTTACCTGTAGCCGTTGTAAAGAATACCTCTTCGACAGCATCCTTTGCGGATAATTTCATTCCTCTTACGCCTACTGCCGTCTTTTTCTTTTCGGGGATTTCTTCAACGCCGAATCTGATGAAGAAACCGTCTTTGGTCTTAAGGACAATCTGTTTTTGATCAGTAAGAGCACGAACGCATACGACTTCATCATTATCAAGAAGTTTGGTGGCTGCAATTGTTCTTCTTGTTACATCGAACTCACCGCCGTCTACAACCTTCATCATTGAAGAAGCAGTAACAAATATCATTCTGTACAGATTAAGTCTGCTTTGAGATTCTACCGAAACAATATATTCTTTGTCCGTACTGAAATTACTTATATTGTCAATGGGAACTCCTTTATCCTTGTATTTACCGAAAGGAATATCAAGGACCTTAATCGTATGCATATCACCTATATTTGTGAAAATACATATTCTTCCCGTATTCTTACAATTAACGATATATTTATATTCGGCATCACATGCTTCTTTATTTCTTTCGTAAGTTGCCATATCTACAGTCTTGCAGTATCCGAAACGATCCATTAAGAACATAACGTCCATTTCTTCAATTGCCTTTTCGACAAATACGGCTTCTTCCACGTTATCGATTACAGTCTTACGCTTAACTGCAAACTTGGATTTAATGTCATCAAGTTCATTCATAATAACCTGAGCCATTGAATCACGTCTTTCGAGAATATCCTCATACTTAAATATATTTGCAAGAGTCTCCTCGTGGTCGTTAATTAAAGCCTCAAGCTCTAAGCCGATTAACTTGTACAGTCTCATTTCAAGGATTGCATTTGCCTGTTTTTCCGTAAATTTAAGCTGGCTAGCCATAATCTTGGATTCTTTTGATTTAAAAATAATACCAAGCGTATTACCGTTAACAAGACAATCCTTGGCCATGGCACGGTCTGTTGAACCTCTTAAGATTTCTATAACCAGATCAATTACATTGCAGGCTTTTATAAGGCCTTCCTGGATTTCTTTCTTTTCATATTCCTTTTCGAGTAATGTTGTATATTTACGCTTACATATCTCAAACTGGAAATTTACATTATGTGCAATTATCTGCTTAAGAGACATTACCTCGGGCTTACCGTCGGCTATTGCAAGCATGTTAACACCGAAAGTATCTTCAAGTCGTGTCTTCTTATACAGTAAATTAACGAAATTATCCACATCTGCATCTTTACGAAGTTCAATAACGATTCTGATGCCTTCTTTAGATGACTGATTGGTTATATCAACAATATCCTGAGTTTTTTTGGTTTCAGCAAGTGCGGCAATATCCTGCAGGAATTTTGCAATATTTGCACCTATCATCGGATAGGGTATTTCCGAAATTACTACGTTTGTTTTACCGCCCTTTTGAGGTTCGATATCAACCTTACCTCTTACTTTAATCTTGCCGGTTCCCGTTTCGTATATTTCTTTTAACTCGTCTTTGTTCGTTACAATACCGCCTGTGGGGAAATCAGGTCCTTTGACATAGCGCATAAGCTGAGCGTTTGAAATGTCTTCATTATTCATATATGCCTTGGTAGCGTCTATTACTTCTCCAAGGTTATGAGGCGGAATTGATGTTGCCATACCAACTGCAATACCGTCGGAACCGTTTACCAGAAGATTGGGGAACTTAACGGGTAATACCGTGGGTTCTTTTTCTGTTTCATCGAAGTTTGGCATGAAATCAACCACATCTTTATCAAGATCTGCCAAAAATGCATTTTGGGTAATTTCCATAAGCCTTGCTTCCGTATAACGCATTGCAGCGGCGCCGTCACCTTCGATATTTCCGAAGTTACCGTGGCCGTCTACAAGAGGAAGGCCTTTCTTAAAGTCCTGTGACATCACCACAAGAGCTTCGTAAATCGAACTGTCACCGTGGGGATGGTATTTACCCATTGTATCTCCCACGATTCTTGCGGACTTTCTGTAAGGCTTATCAAACTTAATTCCGAGTTCGTGCATGTCATATAAAACTCTTCTTTGTACCGGCTTTAATCCGTCTCTTGCATCCGGAAGAGCACGTGCTACAATAACCGACATTGCATAATCGATAAAAGATTTCTGCATTACTTCGGAATATTCGGTTTTAATTATATTTTCAACAATCTCTTTTTCTTTTTTCATATTATTGCCTGTTTATTAAATATCTAATTCTGCTTCGTTTGCATGGTCGTATATAAATGCTTTTCTGGGAGTAACCTCTGTTCCCATAAGCATTTCGGTAACTTCGGAAGCCATTCTGGCATCTTCTATTTCCACCTGCTTTAGAATACGTCTTTCGGGATCGAGAGTGGTTTCCCAAAGCTGCTCAGCATCCATTTCACCCAAACCTTTATATCTTTGTAAAGTAAAAGGTCCTTTATGATTCTTACGGTATTCGATTAATGCCTTATCATCATAAAGATATTCTTCCTGTCCCTTTGAAGGCATAGCTTTATAAAGCGGCGGCATTGCAATATATACATGACCTTCAAAAATCAATTCGGGCATGAATCTGTAGAATAATGTCAGTAGCAGTGTGGCTATATGCTCACCGTCTACATCCGCATCCGCCATAATTATAATTTTGTTATATCTTAATTTGGTAATATCAAAATCGTTACCGTAACCTTCCGAAAAACCGCATCCGAATGCATTAATCATTGTTTTGATTTCCGCATTTGCAAGAACCTTGTCAATTGAGGCCTTTTCGACATTAAGTATCTTACCTCTGATGGGAAGAATTGCCTGATACATACGGTTTCTTGCGGTTTTGGCACTGCCGCCCGCAGAATCTCCCTCTACGATAAAGATTTCGCATTTGGAAGCATCACGGGATTCACAGTTGGAAAGTTTGCCGTTAGAATCGAAGCTGAATTTTTGCTTCGTAAGCATATTTGTTTTTGCTTTTTCTTCGGTCTTACGAATCTTAGCGGCTTTTTCGGCACAACCTATTATGCTCTTTAATGTTTCTAAATTTCTGTCAAAATATCTTACCAGTTCGTCGGAAGTAACTTTTGAAACAACCTTTGTGGCATCCTGATTATCAAGCTTGGTCTTAGTTTGACCTTCAAAACGCGGATCCGGATGCTTTAATGAAATAACCGCAGTCATTCCGTTACGAACATCGGCACCTGTAAAGTTAATATCTTTTTCCTTAAGGATATTAAGTTCACGGGCATAGTTATTTATTATATTGGTAAATGCCGTCTTAAAACCTGTTAAATGCGTTCCGCCTTCGGCGTTATAAATATTATTACAAAATCCGAGAACATTCTCATGGAATTCATTAATATACTGGAATGCGCCTTCAACCGAAATCCCTTCGGATTCGCCGCTAAAGTATATAATATCCGATACGGTTTCCGTATTCTTGTTAATGTCCTTTATAAATCCGACTATTCCGTCGGGTTCGTTATAATCAACAGATTCGGGTTCCTCTTTACGATTGTCTTTAAAATGAATAGTAAGAGTGGGATTAAGATATGCCGTCTCGTGAAGACGTGATTTTATCTCATCTTCTTTAAATCTTGTTTTGTCAAAAATAGTATCATCCGGTAAAAAATTAATTTTGGTTCCGGTACCTCTGGCTTTACCTACAGCAGGTAAAAGTCCCTTTTGAAGTTCAACGGTCGGAATACCTCTTTCGTACTTATCTTCATATAAGAATCCGCCGTTTTTAACCTGAACAGTTAAATAAGTAGATAATGCATTTACAACCGAAGAACCTACACCGTGCAATCCGCCTGATGTTTTATATGCGGAATCATCAAATTTACCGCCGGCATGTAATGTTGTAAATACAAGTCTTTCGGCACTTATTCCTTTTTCGTGAAGGCCAACCGGGATACCTCTTCCGTTATCTTCGATAGTTGCAGAACCGTCTTTTTCAAGTGTAACCCAAATATCAGAACAATAACCCGCTAGATGTTCATCTACCGAGTTATCTACGATTTCATATATTAAATGATTAAGTCCTTTAGTAGAAACAGAGCCTATATACATTCCGGGTCTTCTGCGGACTGCTTCAAGGCCTTCAAGAACTGTTATGCTACTGGCATCATATACTTCTTTTGCCACTTAATTATACCCCTTCATAATCCATAAATTTAGAAACTGTAAGTGCCAATGATGATGGGCCGATATGACATGCTACGGAAAGCGATAATGTTGCAATATCAACCGTAGCTCCCGGAAATTCAGCTTCGACTTCCTTTTGGAATTCCACCGCTTCATCTATTGACTGAGAATAAACTACAGTAATATGAATATTCTCAAATGTATCTTTACATCCGTATCTGTTAAGCGCATCTTTTTTGACAGCACTGATAAGTGTTGATTTACCGCCGCCGAATGTTCTTGCCATTGCAAAAGCATCAAGTTTTTCGCCCTGAATCTGTAATATGGGCTTAATTCTTAATATATTGCCGATTGCTGCAACTGCAGGAGTAAGACGACCGCCCTTTTTAAGATATTCAAGAGTGCCGATCATAATATAAATACTCGAATTAAACTTATCATCTTCGAGAATCTGTGCTATTTCTTTTCCGGTTTTACCGCGCTTTGCAAGTTCAACCGCATCAACGCAGGAACTGAACAAAGTACCTGAAATTCTTTGGTTATTTACAGGAAAAACCTTGTTATCGTAATCATCGGCAAGCATTCTTGATGTCTGAAATGCGCCGGAAAGGCCTGATGACATAGGAATATAAACTATTTCATCGTATTCCTTAAGAAGTTCATCCCAAAGGCTCATTACAGCTTCGGGAGAAGGCTGTGATGTTACAACATCCGCACCTTCTTCCATTTTTTTATAAAACTCATCGTGAGTTAAATTAATATCCTCAAAAAACTCCTCACCATTTATCATAAACGGCATAGGAACAACATAAATTCCGTATTTACTAGCTTCTTCTTTCGAGATTCCCGCATTGGAATCCGTAACCACTGCAATTTTCACTTGTTACTCCATTCACTTTAAAAGTCTACTATATATAGTATGTTAGTGCATATAGACACACAATATTATCTTACTTTTAGATAGTCTTAAAGTCAATAAATTTGTGCATATTTTCATCAAGATACGCTTTTATAAGGGCTTTTTGACTGTCATTTATCAATGTCCTGCCGGTATCGATTTCATCAAGATAAGAATTAATATTTAAAATCATTTCGGAATCTTCATATAAATCCGCAATTTCAAAATTAATATCTCCCGATTGACGTATTCCGAATATATCTCCCTGACCTCTTAATTTAAGATCTTCCTTTGCAATATAAAAACCGTCATTTGATTTATTTAATATTTCAAGGCGCTTATTATTTTCATTATCATCTTCGGTATTAACAAATATAGTATATGACTGATGCTCGCCTCTTCCTATTCTGCCTCTTAACTGATGAAGCTGTGAAAGTCCGAATCTTTGAGCATTTTCAATCATCATTACGGTTGCATTGGGTACGTCAACACCAACTTCGATAACTGTTGTCGAAACAAGTACATCTATATTATGGGACAGGAAATTGTCCATAATTAATTGCTTTTCACTGCTTTTCATTTTGCCGTGAAGATAATCAACCCTGACGAATGAAGGTAATTTTGATTTAAGCATATTGCAATAATCAATAACGTTTTCAACATCCGGCAGACCTTCCGATTCTTCGACCATAGGACAAATCACATAGCACTGCCGTCCCTCTTTTACCTGGGAAGTTATAAACTCATATGCTTTATTTCTGTATGACCGATTAACAACACAGTTCTTAATTGGTAAACGATTACTCGGCTTTTCATCAATTACCGACATACTTAAATCCCCATATATAACTATTGCAAGGGTTCTCGGAATCGGTGTCGCGCTCATAACAAGAACATGTGGATTTAATGCCTTATCCGATAAAGTTTGTCGCTGCCGGACTCCGAATCTGTGCTGTTCGTCGGTAATTACAAGTGCAAGATTTTTGAAATTTATTTTATCCTGAATTAAAGCATGGGTACCTATTACAACATTTACATCACCGCTATTAATTCGTTCGTATATAATACTCTTGTTCTTAGGTGTAACCGAGCCTGTAAGAAGCACCGGCTTAATAGGTAAATTGTATTGCTTAACAAGAGCACACAGATTCTCGTAATGCTGAGTTGCCAAAATCTCCGTAGGTGCCATCATGGCTCCCTGATAACCGTTTTCGACACACATAAGCAGGGCAAGAAAACCGACAATTGTTTTACCGGAGCCGACATCTCCCTGGACAAGACGATTCATAACATTGCCCGAGGTTAAATCTTCTTTAATCTCATTTACCGTCTTAAGCTGGGCATTCGTTAATCTATAGGGCAAAGATTCTATAAGTCTGTTAACTCCCGCCGTTTCAATCATAACAAAATTACTTGCCTGAATTTTAGATGTGGATTTCATACTTCTTAAAAGAAGCAAAAATAAGAACAGCTCATCAAATGCAAGCCTTTTGCGCGCATTTACGGCATCTTCGGCATTATTCGGAAAATGTATACTTGATAATGCTTCTTTTCGTGAAAGCAAATCAAATCTTCTGACAGCCTCTTCGGGAAGATATTCATCATATAACGATAAATAATCATAGTACCCCATACAGGCTTTTACGGATTTTGATACAACTTTGTTGGAAAGACCTTTGGTAAGTGAATATATTGGCTGAAGTGTTGATTTATATGAATTATATTCTTCTTCCGTAAAGAATACCGGCTGCTCCATCTTATATGAATTATTACTCACTGTAATTTTGCCGTAAAAAATATACTCTTTACCTTTGATAAGTTTATCTTTGTAATAAGGGGTATTAAAGAATGTAATATATACTCTGCTATTACCGTCAGTGGCAAATCCGCTTCCTATAGTCATTGTCTTCATCTTTTTGAATCTAAAATCTTCAATGATAAAAAGGCGCAATGATACCGTATCTTTGTCAAAACATGAGGATACGCTGACAGGATCTTTGTATTTAAGATACGTTCTCGGATACATATGTAAAAGATCCTCAACGGTATTAACTCCAAGTTTGCCAAATAAAGCTGCTGTTTTGGTGCCTATTCCTTTGATGTTGGTAATATTTTCGTATATCTTCATAATAAAATAAGGCGTAGATTATAACTACGCCTTAAATAATACAGGATTATTAAATAAAAGTCTATACTTTTTAGAACATTTGTTCGTTATTCTGCCGATACAATGTAATAATATATGGGCTGACCGCCAAACTGAAGATCCACATCACAATTCGGGAACTTCTCGGATACTCGTGATGAAAGCTCGTTGGCATCTTCTTCCGATACATCAGTACCATAGTAAATGCTGATTATTTCTTTATCATCATTCATCATTTGGCAAATCATTTCAAACGCGGTATCAATCTCTTCTTTTCCGACGCTTAAGATTCCGCTGTCGCCGATTCCCATGTAATCGCCTTCGTGTATTTCTTTATCATCAATCATTGTGTCACGTACGGCATATGTTACCTGGCCTGTTGCAACATTTTTGATTTCACATTCCATTGTGGCTTCATTATCTACAGGATCCATACCGGGAACATAATTGATTACAGCTGTAATTCCCTGGGGAACTGTTTTGGTAGGAACAACAATTATCTGCTTATCCTCTGTCAGACTCTTTGCCTGTTCCGCAGCCATAATAATATTCTTGTTATTAGGTAAAATGTATATAGTATCTGCATTTACCTTTTCGATGGCATTAAGCATATCTTCGGTACTTGGATTCATAGTCTGACCGCCTTCGATAATGTAGTCTACTCCAAGGCTCTTAAATATTTCGTTAATACCGTCACCTACGGATACTGCTATAAATGCAACATCCTTATGCTCCATAACAGGTTCTTCCTTAACGGAGTTTTCCTGTTCAGACTGTTTAAAGAGTTTCTCCTGATGCTCAAGACGCATATTATCAATTTTCATATTTGATAAAGCACCGTAAGTAAGAGCTCTTTGAATTGCAAGTCCAGGATCGTTTGTATGTACATGAACTTTAACAACATCATCATCGGCAACACAAACTATGGAATCACCGATTGACTCCAAAAATGCCTTGAAGTCCATTTCCATCTTAACGTTAAATGCTTTATTCAGCATAATAATGAATTCTGTACAATAACCGAATTTAATATCGGCTTCTGCCTGAACCTCAAGATTGGGCTTTCCGTTACTTGAAACAGGCGAAGCAACGGGCTGAATATCAAACTCTATCTCCTTACCTAAAAATGCATCCATTGCACCTTTAAGTACCTGCATTAATCCCTGTCCGCCGGAATCAACTACGCCTGCCTGTTTAAGAACAGGAAGCATATCCGGAGTCTTATCAAGAACTTCGTCACCATACTTAATTACTTCTTTAATAAAAACCTCAAGATCATCGCAGCCGTTTGCAGCAAGTTCTACAGCTTTGTCGGAAACTCCTTTTGCTACTGTAAGAATAGTACCTTCCTTGGGCTTCATTACTGCTTTATAAGCGGTTTCCACAGCCTTAACGGTAGCTTCGGCAATAATTTTAATATCCAAAGTTTCGCATTCATCAACTGTTTTGCAAAAACCTCTTAATAACTGTGAAAGTATAACGCCGGAATTTCCTCTTGCTCCTCTTAAAGAGCCTGACGAAATAGCCTTACATACTCTTGCCATATCAACGTCGTTTGTTGATACAAGACTTGATACTTCCTTGGCTGCAGACATTATTGTCATTGTCATGTTTGTTCCCGTATCACCGTCAGGTACGGGGAAAACATTCAAATCATTAATCCATTCCTTCTTATTTTCAAGATTCTTAGCGCCGCTAAGAAACATCTTTGAAAGTAAGTTTGCATCTATAACTGTATGTGCCACAATAATCCTCCTACTAATCAATTACCTTAACGCCTTCAACGAAGATGTTAATTTTGGCAACTTCAATTCCGGTGAATTCTTCAACCTTATATTTTACAGTGCTTATTAAAGTATCTGCCACTGACTGCACATTAACTCCGTAAGCAACTATAATATGAAAATTAATTACAAGCTTATTATTTGATACGGTAACATGTATACCTCTTTTAATATCATCAAGTTTAAGAAGTTTAACAAGTCCGTCTTTAACATTAATTCCTGCCATGCCGACAATTCCGAAGCATTCCATTGCAACAGCACCTGCGTACTGAGCAATAACATCAGAATTTATTGAAACGGAACCGTTATGCATATTCATGCTTGTTTCTTTACTGATTTTCATTACAGTATTCTTCATACATACCCCTTTCTTATTCATAAAGTGTATGAACACGTCTACGTGTTTTGCCCAAGTAATTATACTATTAATATATTAAAAAGAAAACATTTAATTTATACTTGCATTTGAGTAATCTATCTGCTAATATACTAATGTTGCTTTTGATTATCAATAGGAGGAAGAAATATGGCTAAGTGTGATATTTGTGGTAAAGGCGTTCATTTTGGTAACAACGTAAGCCATTCTCATAGAAGATCTAATAGAATTTTCCATTCTAATGTTAGAAGCGTTAAGTGCAAGGTAAACGGCGTTGCTAAGAGAATGCATGTATGTACTAACTGCCTTAAGTCAGGTGCAGTTGAGCGTGCTTAATTATTTAATTTGATTAAACTAAAAGTCGTCATCAAATCGATGACGACTTTTTTATATTATCTTTGAACCTGAGTTTTCGTAATTCTTTTTGAGTTCTTCGTAAATCTGATTTATGGTAAGTACCATATCATGGTCTCCTGCCATATTGTCGGGATGAAAAATCTTAAGTAAATCCTTATACCTTTTCTTTAATGACAAATATGAATTAACACCCTGGAACAGGAATATTGCCACTTCTTCGTTCTTAATCTTCTTGACTGAATTGCCCACAGTCAGCTTATCGGATTCAAATTGCTTTCTTGCCTTGTCCAAAGCTTTTTTATCAGCTTCCAGGGACTCAAAACCGTTTCGAAGAATGTCCATCTTCTTTTCAAAGAACAATTCGTCTTGTTTTAACCTTGCTCTTTGAGTAACAATCTGGCGATTAACATCATCAGATTCTTGGCGCAGCCTCTCCCTATCCTCAAAAATTTTATCTCTGAGGTCCGAAAGCTCTTTCTTTTCCATTTCGATACGAATATTCTCTTTAAATAAGAAAGCTTTTAATTCATTGAGTTCCTCAAGGGAACCTTCAACAAGTACTCTTTCGAATTCCTGAGATTCTTCATTAACTTCATAAGTAGCCATAAGCAACCTTATTCTTCCGGAAATGCAATATCCTTTGAAACTTCATCATCCATCATTTGCTCCTTCGGAGTTGTAAACTTATCAACAAGTTCCGGAACAAGATCGATAATTTTTGTTAATGTATCCTGGTTCTTTATATTAACAAGCTTGGTTTGACCGTTTTTAATAACAAGTACGGCATTGGGAGATTCCTTTCCCCAAAATCCACCTGCAGCTCCATTCTTTTTATCATTAATATTGGCACCTGATGCGCATCCGAAGCTTACATCAACTAAAGGAACTATAATGGTATCTCCAATGACCGTCGGTTCACCCACAACAGTTTTGGTAGAAATAACACTATTCATTCCTTTCATAAGAGAATCAACAATATTGCCAAAATTATTATCAGCCATTTATTTCTCCTTCTTAAATAACTTAAGTGTACGTTTAATATCTTTATTAAAGTATATCTTTATTGCAACAACAAGAACCGTGAATAAAGTTATTTTACCTTTAAGATATATATCGGCAGTAAAAATCTTCTTTTCAAAATCAGGCATAAGAACAAGGTTCTTGCCCACATAGGGATAAATTATCGAATAAAATCCAAAAACCTTTCCCACCGTTTCGCAATTTTCGTCTCCGAAATTAATAAGACCTTTTATTTTGCGCGGCCTGATCGATTTTAATAATTTAATTATTTCCTTTTTGCACAAAGCGTATGAATTCCTGAACAAATCGGAATTAATCAAATCCAGGTAGTATTCGATATTATTAAAAATATCCTTTATCTTATTAACAAAACCGATTATCTTTTCTTTAATATTCTTCGCAAAATTTATTATTGAATCTATAAATTTACGAATCGTAGGGTTGTCATCGGCAACCTCTTCGTTTACGGTATGAGCTATCTTTCTTACAGTCTCTGCATTGTTATCGAATTTATGCTCCCGGGCGGCTTTTTCAAGTTCTTCTATTGTCGGAGAATCTTCGTCCGATAAATCCTCGTCATCTTCATAATCGTAACTGTTCGAATTTGACTTTAAAGTTTTGTCCGGCTCATTTTTCTTTTTGCTTTTATCGGGTTTTATCTTTTCCTTTTTAGCCTTCTTCGGAAACAGTTTAAACCATAACAGCCGAATTCTTAATTTTTCATCCGAGGGAAATAAAAACCTTCCGTTTACAATATGTAACAAAAACGAAACTTTAGCTTTTATTTCATAGTTGTCCGTGTCATTTTCGTTCTTAAATGCACTGATGTTATATCTTATGGGAACAAACAAAACCAATAATAACGCTAATAGTACAAGTCCGATTAACGACAAAAGTACGATACCGATTATTTTTAAAACATACAAAATTATTGCTGCCATAATTACTTAGTAAAGTCCCTTGTCTTAGCACGTTTAATTAAATATTCTTTAATATTCGGATTATTGTTTTTAGTAATTGCTTCCTCCTGCATTTTAAGCACCAGTTCGAGAGCTTCATCATAGGAATCCGCTATTCCAACTATAATCGGAGGATGTTTACGATAGTATCTTAACTTAAGATAATATGCAGCCATAATCTCAAGCTGATTATTATCGGTTGACAAAGATATAATGTATTTTCCCAAAACACCCTTATGAAGTTTAAGCTGTAACTTTACTTTTTCCGGATTTTTGATTCCCGGAGAAATATATAAATATCTGTAGTACTTCATTTTGGGCTCCTTATGAATTATCATACCACATCTAGTGTAAAATCCAAAGTAAAATATTGACTTTGAAATTAAATAAATTATACTATAAATTAGGTGAAATTAAAAATGAGGTTATTTTTCATATGAAAGATATTGCCAGAATGGCCTTAACAAACGGAATGGAAATTGCCAAGGATGTCCTTACAGCATCAGGGGATGTCTTAGTTAAAGCCGGCACAAAAGTAACGGATTATACAATTCAAAAGCTTAATCTTCATAACATAATGGTAGTAACCGTTATGGAAGACATTGATTATGCTGTTACATATTTTGAAAAAATCAGACTTTCCAATGATTTTAAGGATTTCGAAGCAGCTTACAATAAAGCAATGCCCGAATACAAAAAAATCATGATGGATTTCATCGAAAATGATGTTCCTATCTCGATTGACGGTCTTATGAAAATATATAATGATATCGTTTCGGTAGTTCCCAAACAGGAACGAATACTGGATTTCTTATATAACATGTTACCTTCCGAGGATGATATGACTCATGCCCACTGCCTTAACTCGGCTTTGATCGCAGGTATTTTCGGAAGCTGGCTTTGTCTTAAGCCCGAAGAAATCGATATCCTTATTAAATGTGCTTTCTTCTATGATATCGGTAAGTTAAAACTTCCTTATGATTTAATTTGGAAACCCAGTAAACTTACTCCGATAGAATTTGCGCAGATTAAAACTCATACCATATTAGGTTTCCAGTTGATTCAGGATTTGGACATTGATGAAAACATATTAAAAGCTACCCTTTCGCACCATGAAAGATATGACGGCAGCGGTTATCCAAGTAAGCTCCATGACATGCAGATAAATAAATATGCCAGAATCATAGCTATTATAGATTCATACGAAGCTATGACATCTGCCAGAACATACAGAACATCAAAACATCCTTTCCAGGTTATCGAAATATTTGAAAATGATGAAATTAAGTATGATATGGAAATTCTTACACCGATTATGTTCAGACTTGCCAATCATATGGTCGGACTGAAAGTCTTACTCAGCAATGATGTTAAAGCTGAAGTAATAATGATAAATCAGGTTCAGATTTCAAGACCTCTTCTTAGAGACGATAATTCAACTTTTATTGATCTGACTACCAGAAAAGATTTACAAATTTTAGCAATTTATTAAAGCTTGGGCAAATGCCCAAGCTTTTAATTTTCTATTTCGTCTTCATAAGTAATTCCGTAATATGCATCAAACAATCTTTTAGCTATAGGAACCGCATATTCACCGCCGGCACCTGCACCTTCGACAATTATGGTAACGCATATATCCGGTGTGCTGTTTTCGGGGTTTTCCTTATCTTCCATTCCGGCAAATCCCGTAAACCAGGCATGTGACTCTCCTTTAATCGTTCCGTATTCTGCCGAACCGGTTTTGCCCCCTGCGTAATATTTAAGTCCTTTAAGCTTAGTACCCGTACCTTCGTCTACAACATTTTCCATCATATTAAATATTATTGCAGCTTCCTCTTCCGTAAGAAGAGAACCGTAGGTTGTACTTTTAAAGTTCTTTACGCTGCTTCCTTCACTGTTAACAACCTTTGAAATAATATAGGGTTCTACAAGAACACCTTTATTTGCGATTGCGCAGGTAATCATATTAAGCTGAATCGGTGTAATGTTAGCACTTCCCTGGCCGATAGATATCTGCATCATTTCGGAATCTGTCGTAAATTCATTAACCACAAGTTTGCTTACGGATGTCGTAAGTGATGTGGGAAGCTGACTGTTAAACAATAAATCGTTTAATGTTTTTCCGAATTCATTTCTGTCAAATGATAATCCTATATTTGCAAAAGAAGTATTACATGACTTGGCAAATGATTTCATAAAGTCAACGGAATTATGAACACTTCCGTGATAACATTGAATTTTATCTTCACCGTTTTTGATGGAGCCGGTACATGTATATCTGTATTTACTGTATGTTGACGGATTTTCTCTTATATATTCAATGGAGTCTATTATCTTAAATGTAGATCCCGGAGGATACAGTCCCTGAGTTACACGATTAACCAGAACTCCGGAATCCTTGTCGTTTATATAATCATTCCAGTTTTCTGCCACCGTGGCAGGATTAAAATCAGGTTTCGATACCATTGCGAGTATTTTGCCTGTTGAAGGTTCCGTACAGATTATTGCTCCTTTATATACACCCAGTGCATCAAATGCAACTTTCTGTAAATTCATATCCAAAGTTGTATATACATCATCCCCGGGATATTTAATTCCGTTGGCATCACATTTTGCCTTAACGGAAATAGGCGCATTGGAATTAATTAAATAGTAATTCGCAGCCTCTTCAACACCCATTTTACCGTTTACCGCATATCCCACCGCATGGGCAAACAAATTTCCGTAAGCATATTCTCTTACTTCCGTTCCCGATGCGTTAACAGATGACGAAGCCAAAACATTTCCGTTTCGATCCAAAATAGAGCCTCGTATATTCTGTGCGGCCAGAATCTTTTGACGTCCGTTATAACTGTTTGAGATAAGTTCCTGTTTGTTTTCAATCGAGTATTTAACAATATAAACACTCATAGCAACAAACAAAGCCACAAAAAACCAGGTAACAATCACAATCTGTATATTAACTTTGCTGTTCTTCTTTTCTTTCTTATTGCTGTTCTTCATAATTCTCGTATTCTTCAAAGCTTACGCGTTCATTATCATAACTCTCGTATTCTTCAAAGCCTGTTTGTTCTTCATCGTCCTCATAAGCTAATCTGTCGTTTTGAAGTTCCATTCTTCGAAGTTGCTCTTCACGTCTTCTTCTTGCACGCATTTTTGCCTTTTTGCGACGTCTTCTGTCCATTTCCATCATTTCTCTTCGTCTTTGTTCCAATGCTATTCTTTCTTCTTCAAGAACTTCATCTTCCCGAATCATATAAAGACCTTCAATAATGGCAAACATCATTACACATGTCAGCATTGAAGAACCGCCGTATGAAACAAAAGGCAAAGTTACACCTGTCAAAGGTATAAATTTAGTACCGCCGCCTATGGTCAAAAATACCTGGAAAATATATGAAATGCCCAATCCGAATGCAATAAGCTGATAAAACTTATCTTTTAATCGTGCCGACATATTCATTATCATGATGAAATTACTTACACATATTAATATTAAACACGTTGCAAATATAATTCCCATTTCCTCCGCTATTGCCGAAAAAATGAAATCGGCTTCAACAAAAGGAATTGAGTTGGGAGTTCCCTTATAAAGGCCAAGTCCGAAATATCCTCCGGAACTTATGGCAAATAAAGATTGTGTTATCTGGTAACCCGTAGAATCAATAACAGACCATGGATCTTTAAAGGCCTGAACACGTACCTGAACATGTGTAAACATATAATAAGCAAATACACATGCAGCGGCACCTGCCACAGTTCCCAGTGCCAGATATATTATCTTTTTTGACGCAATATATATCATAAATATATAAATTACAAAGAATATAAGTGCCGAGCCCAAATCTCTGTTCAGAACCTGAATACATACATGAAGAGCCGCTATAACGGCCGAATATACTATTTCGGCAAATGTAGCTGACTGATACAGCGCCGATGCAACAAAGAATACAAATAAGATTTTAACAAACTCCGCAGGTTGAAAAGAAACTCCGCCGATTGAGTAAGATATTTTAGAACCGTAGGTTGTTGAACCTAAAGCCAATACTATTGATAATAAAAGGACTCCGGTAATTGCATAAACCCATTTTAAATTCTTAATCACATTCAAATTATGAATAAAGAACGGAATGAGCAGCGCAATGACCAAAGATATGCTTCCTATAATAAACTGTTTAACCGCCTTGGAATAATCAAGTCTTGTTAAGAATACAAAACTTATACTAAGAAGCATACACATATTATTAATGATAAGTCGGTTTGTTCTGGGATAGAGACCTTTATACAGCATAATTGCCGCGTACAGAACAATTTGCTGCAAAGCGTAAAAAATCAGATATGTTACATTACCTGTTTCGAAACAGATAACCATAAATGAACTAAAATGGAAGGCAAACATAAGAATATTCTGCCTTGCGTATACTCCTTTGCGGCTTTCTTCATCTTTACGAATAAATACCGCAAAACATTCAATCGTATATAACACCATAACAATAGCTATGATGTATTTTGAAAATTCGCTTATATATGTTTCTAAACTCATTTATTCTATTCCACGCTTATAGTGACCTGTCGTATATTCACTGTAGGTCGGGTTTGATTCCGTATCTTTTAATGACAAAAAGTATTTAACTATATCTTTTGTTTCGTTAATGTTTTCGTTTGTAAAATCAAGTCGTAAATTACCCTTTAGCAATAATTTTTTAACATAATTATGTAGTGAAAGGGGCACGCAGTTATAAATCACATTATAACAGAATTCGCAATTTGAATATATGGGAAAACCTTTATTATATCTGTCCTCAAGCATACTGAATCCCGAATTTTTGACACAGTTGGACAGAGTTTTATTAATACAGTTGGCAGATACCATCATGGGGATTCTTCCGTATACCACAGAAGAATGCAGTATATCTTTGTATCCGTTTTCGAATATGCTGTGCTGCAACTGTTCCTGTTCCTTTGAATTCAATTCAAAAGAAGTATAGTATTCGCTCAATTCAATTTGGGAATTTTCCTGATAAAACATAAGTGCATCCATATTAAGAATGTACATATTACAGTCAAGAACCAAATCCATATCTTTATATTTCTCATAATTAACATTAAGATACGAAAAGGTTTCAAGGTTTCTTACAAGTATTCCTTTGAATATGCCTTTACTTAACAGATCTTCAATTACGGTAACATCGGACTGCCTGAATACATATGGTGAGCATAAATAAAAATTCTTATCACGATAAGTCGTCAGATAATCCAAATTGTTAATGGCTATCGACGGATCTATGTAAATTCTTGAAATGTTCTTATCCTTAAGATCAAGAAGGGCTTTTAACTGTTCAATATTTAATACCGAAGGATGTATTCCATATTCCATTTGATTATCTCCTCTTCCAGTTTCTTAATACCTTCCCGTCTAAGTTCGTTAAGTTCTTTTATGCTGACGAATATATTATCGTCGCATATGATATTGACGTTCGCGCATCTAAAGTGCGTATCACCAAGCTTAAGCAATTGCTTTTGGATTTTAAGGGAATCCATTGGTGCATTTATGGCTTCGGATACAATACTGCCTTCTGCCTGAACCGATATATCATTATATTTTAATTCAATTCGTAACGGCCGGGACAGTTCAACATATGCATTGATTGATATGGGCAGAGTCGGTTTAATATTTATATATTTATCTTCAATAAACTTAATGATTTCATCATCTGCGCCAACATATCCGGGCTTGGTAATCGTAATCATATCTTTGCCGTTATGTTTATGATAATAGCCTTCCTGTCTTTCGGCTCTTATATACAGTTTTGATAAAAATCGAAGATCTTCTTCCGAAACCCCTGTTGATTCTCCGTTATAGAATTTATCAATATATTTACGATAGATTGAAGTTACACCGGCAGCATATTCCGGTTTTTTCATTCTGCCTTCGATTTTAAAAGAATCAACGCCGTTTTTAATCATTTCATCGATTATCGAAATAGTACACATATCCTTCATGGACAAAGGATATACTTTGGATTCATTGGTTCTTCCGTATTCAAGTCGGCAGGGCTGTGCACATCTTCCTCTGTTTCCCGAGCGTCCGCCGAGAATTGAACTAAAAAGACACATCCCGGAATAGGAATAACACATTGCTCCGTGGATAAATGCTTCTATCTGTATGCCGGTAGCCTCTTTAATATGCTTAATTTCCCCGAGGGATAATTCTCTTGCGGGAACAATTCTGCTGACTCCGTATGATTGCAATAAGGCTGTTGCGTATTCACCGGTTATTGACATCTGTGTACTTGCGTGAATCGGCAATGTGGGGAAATTGCTTCGGATTATTCGAATAACGCCCACATCCTGTACAATAACGCCGTCAAGTCCTTCCTCATACAGCGGTTTAAGAAACGGTATTAAATCTTCTTTTTCCTTTTCTTTAACCAGTGTATTTACAGTCAGATAAACTCTTTTTTGAAATAAATGTGCAACTTTAATTACATCAATTAATTCGTCATCTTTGAAATTGTCCGCATATGCTCTTGCCCCGAACCTCGTACCTGCCAGATAAAAGGCATCCGCACCGGCATTCAGTGCTCCGATAAAAGCTTTGTAGGAACCTGCAGGAGCCAATAATTCTACTTTTTCCATAATAAATATTAAATAAGCGTGTGAATATCACACGCTTAACAATCAAGTTCTAAGTTCTGTTTCGAGTCTGACTATCTTCTTAGCCGATTCATTGACCTCGTTCTGAAGATTTTTGATAGACTTCTCTGTATTTTCAAGTTTAATCTGTGAAGCAATTAACTCATGTTTAATATTGTAGAGCTCTTTTTCTTTATTATCTATTTCTTCTTCCAAAATTTCTATCTGTTTCTTCGCTTTAAAATAATCATCCGCGATATTAAGTTGAAGAAGAATATTCTGCATATCGGTAGACTGACGCTTAAACGACTCAACCTTAGTATATTCGGCTATTTTGTTGTTAATGTATGAGGCAACTTTCTGAAGATAATCTTCCGATTCAAATCCGGATAATGTAAAAACTTTTCCTCCGATTATTACCTCTGTATCGGTCTTAACTGACATAAATTCTCCCTAAAACAATAATTAAAAATATTATAAATTTCTTATACGGGAATTTCAAGACCTAAATGGGTATATGCAAGGTTAGTCACAACTCTTCCTCTGGGAGTTCTGTTAATAAATCCCATTTTTAAAAGATAGGGTTCATTAACGTCTTCGATAGTGGACGGATCTTCACCTATTACTGCAGCAAGAGTATCAAGTCCTACAGGGCCGCCTCCGAATTTGTTAATCATTGTAAGCAGCATTGCCTGATCAATATGATCAAGACCGATTTTATCAACATCCATTAAATCAAGTGCGGTTATTGCAAGTTCTCTTGTGATTGTGCCGTCGCCTTTAACGTCGGCATAATCTCTTACTCTTTTAAGCATTCTGTTGGCAATTCTCGGAGTTCCTCTTGAACGTGATGCCATTTCATATGCACCTTTTGCATCAATAGGAGCATTAAGTACCTTGGCCGAATGCATAATAATTGTCTGTAATTCTTCCGGAGAATAATATTCAAGTCTGTGAATAATACCGAATCTGTCCCGTAAAGGCGCTGTTAATAATCCTGCTCTCGTTGTTGCACCTACCAATGTAAAATGCGGTAAATGAAGGCGCATTGAACGGGCAGACTGGCCCTCTCCCATAATAATATCAATGCAAAAGTCTTCCATTGCAGGATATAATACTTCTTCTACCTGTCTGTTTAATCTGTGTATTTCATCAATAAAAAGAACATCGCCTTCCGATAATGAATTAAGAATCGCTGCCAATTCTCCCGGCTTTTCGATAGCAGGACCTGACGTGACTTTCATCTTAACTCCCATTTCGTTGGCAATTATAGACGCAAGGGTTGTTTTACCAAGTCCCGGAGGGCCGTAAAACAATACATGATCAAGGGATTCCCCACGTCCCTTAGCCGCTTCCATATATACGCTAAGGCTCTCTTTTATCTTGTTCTGACCAATATAATCTTTAAGATAAGAAGGTCTAAGGGAACCTTCGAGGGCTATGTCTTCGTCTAATACCTTTGTTTCAATTACTCTGTTCATACAAAGTATCTCCATTCATTAAAGCAACTGTTTTAATGCTTCTTTTAAAACCGCTTCCACATCATCATCGGCAATATCTACTTTAGATACGGCTTCATGGGCTTCTCTTGAACCATATCCCAATGCCACAAGCGCACTTACCGCTTCGTTTTTGATTCCTGTAAGCGAAGGCGTTGTATTGTTGTTAATGTTTATTTCTTTAGCGATAAAATCCTTATTCCATTCAAGTTTATCCTTAAGTTCAAGAATAAGCTTTTCGGCAGTTTTTTTGCCGATTCCCGGGGCTGATGACAGGAGTTTTGCATCACCTGACAATATTGCGAATCTTAAATCATCCGCACTTAATATATTAAAGAAAGCCAGCCCGCCCTTGGGACCGATTCCGCTAACGGTAATAATCTTCTTAAACAAAAACAATTCGTCTTTATTTAAGAAACCGAATAATATAAATGCATCTTCTCTAACCACCGTGTGGGTATATAATTTGACATTTTCACCCATGGGCGGTAATGCCGAAAGTGTATTTGACGAAACATAAATATTGTATCCTACGCCGTTTACATCAATTACCACTCTGTCTTCATATATATCATCAAGAATTCCGTTAATATGAGCAATCACAATTCTACTCCTTTACGTATTATTTTTTGAATCGGAGGGATTATTAAATTGCAAACAATTCCCAAAATCAAACCTGTCAACAAACCAAAAATCATTAAAAACGGCAAATAATAAAGCAGACCTTTGGACTGAAGAATAATATATGCCACAATAAACTGTCCTATATTATGAAATACTCCGCCGCAGGCCGAAACCACAGGCATATGTATTGACTTAACACGCATTATGAGGGCCATTACAACAGAACTTAAAATCGCCCCCACCAGTGAATACATAAGTACATTAAAATTTCCAAACAACAGTGAGCAAAGTAATGCTTTAACAACCGAAAGCATTATTCCGTATACGGGTCCGAAAAGATACAGACAAATAACAACACATAAATTCGAAAGGCCTATCTTAATTCCGGGAATCGGTATCGGAATAACTATAAAGGATTCAATATATGACAGAATCAGGCTTAAGGCAACAAGCACCCCTATGTATGCTGTTTTGTATTTAATAGGCGATTGCATCTATACTCTCCTTATTACCGTCACTTATTTCAACTACAACTCTGTTGGGTATACATATAATCGATTCGTAGGAATGAGAAATAGCCCCCATATTAATACAGGAATTATTATCGCAATCAGAGTCCGTCATACAGACTTTATTGTCTTTAACAGATAATGTATTGTGCCCGTACTCGGAATCAATGTCTATAGTGTCGTCAATATCAATTCTGTATGTTCCGTATAAGTCACCGTCCACATAAACATTTATTTCTTTTGAATCGGCATCATCCCTGTAACCGGATTTATTGTATATAATCCAAAACAGTGAAAGTATAAGTATAATTGTTATAATAAGTATATCTGCGATATATTTTTTCATAAGAATTCGCTTAAACCACTAACAAAAATATATCACAAACGAAAATATGTTTCAAGCAATATACCTATCAAAATCTTTATTATGTTCATTTACTATGATAGAATACCCATGTTAACAGTCATCTGTATAACATAAAATATATTAATTCAATTATTGTTTTCGGGAGATTTTTAATATGAAATTACTATTCGTTCGTCATGCGGAACCTGATTACGTAAATGACACATTAACACCAAACGGTTGGGAAGAAGCCAAAATTCTTGCACAAAGAATTAAAGACTGGAAGGTTACTCAATTCTACGTATCAAGTCAGGGTCGTGCCAAAGATACAGCTTTATATTCTTTGCAAATACAAGGTAAAGAAGCTATCGAGCTTCCTTTTATGAGAGAATTCTCATATCCTACTTTGGATCCGGTTACCGGCAGAATCGGTGTTCCCTGGGATTACGTTCCTTCCTATTGGACCAATGAACCTCATTTTTTTGAATATGAAGACGGATTTTTAAAGAGTAAAACAATTAAGAGTAACGAGGATTTAGCCAAGAATTATCCTCTTGTTATAAACGGTTTTGATGATATTCTTCGTCAATACGGATATACAAGAAACGGAAAATACTATATAAACGAAAATGCTACCGAAAGATTTCTAAAAGGAACAACCGGTGCCAATAAAGCAATTGTTAATAACGGACCCGATCTTGACAAGGATGAAACAACTCTCGTTTTCTTCTGTCATCTCGGTGTTACCTGCATGGTATTGTCGCACCTTCTTAACATTCCTTTTGAATGTCTCGTACACGGATTTTATATTCCGCCCACGGGTGTTACTATAGTTTCCACCGAAGAACGCTGGGGCAAAGAAGCTTCTTTCAGAGTTCAGGCAATAGGTGACGTATCTCATCTTAAAGAAGCAAATCACCCTATTTCACCTGCCGGTTCCTTTGCCAATCCTTTTCAGATGTAAATTATTTAAATTCATAACATTCGCAATAAACTCCATCGTACAGTTTACTGTATGAATGGAGATTGTTGTTCGAATTATAAATCAAACTCTCGTATTCTCCGAAATCTTCTTTTTTGTTAAGTGTCGAAATATAAACTATCAAATCTTTGCTGTTACAAATTTTAGTTTCATCAATAGACGTCATATTGTCGCTGTCAACAAAATAGATTTCATCAAACTGCCACAACTGTTCCGCATCATTCCATAAAAAATATTTATTATTGTCGTTGTTATATATATAAACGCACTCTTTACCGGCATTTTCTTTTGCTATTCTTTTCATTTCATCCTGTTCCGGATACAAATAAAATACATTGCCCTTATAAAGAGAAATTATGCTTATTACCAGGAAAGAAAATGCAATTATTCCAATAACCGTTTTTTGGACTTTTACATTCTTAAAAATAAGCAAACAGCATTCATAAATAATAATTGCCACACATACTATGATAAGTCCGTAAATCGGAAGCTGATATCGTATCATTGCTTCTTCGCCTATTAATGATGCCTTGGCAGAAATAAGGAAATATCCTACAGTCGGAATTAATATTGTCTGTACAAAAACAGATAAATTTTCAAACTTAGCTTTATTCTTCTTTGATAAGCAATATGAAGTAATCAACAACAATAATGCCAGTAACAGATAAAGATATAAACATTTTCCGAATACAAACTTATCAAGCAGGCCTCCGAAGAAACTTATTCTGTCACCAAAATCGGATAAATCAAACATATTTGATTTGACTTCCACGCCTCTGTATCCGGAATTAACATGTCCCAGACATTGAGGGAAGGATAAAACTCCAAGAAGGCCGAATATTAATATGGATAAAGCATACTTAATTATTGTTTTATAGTATTGTTTAATTTTAAACAGCTTGGGAATCCAGAAGGATGCCTCAATAAGAAACAGGAAAACAAGATAAAAATAGTGCGTGAGAAATCCCACGTAGGCCAAAGCTCCGTTTAAAATAATATATTTCCAACTGAGTTTCGAAAGATCTTCTGCCTTTGACATTCTAATATGCAGATAAATGTTTATGGCAATCCACATTGTCAAAAGCGCATACATTCTAATGAACATTCCGTTTGAAATGTTCCCTGTATTAATCCCCACAAACATGGATATTACGAAGGAAACTACGCTGTTACCGGTTATTTCATATAGGGACAAAAATATAAATACAATCGCAACACTAAGGAATAAAATATTGGCAAAAAGCCCCTGCCAATATGAAAAAACGCCCTTGGTAACGGAACATATTGTATGGAGTATCAAATAATAAACAGGGGGATGAACATCATATCCCTGAAGTGTAACCACATATGAATAATTAAATTCTTCTCCGTCTTTAACATAAAAGTCTTTTGTAATATCTTCTCTTTCCAAATATGTTCTGTCATACACCTGTCGTCCTACAGAATTATTGGTATTAAAGTAAGAAAAAAGCTCGTCAAAATGCATTCCCTTTTTTTCGCAACCAAAATAACAAAGAAATGCCAATTGAACTGTTATTAAAATTATAATCAATAAAATATTTTTCTTTTTCAATAGTAAACTACTTCCATTTTATTTTTAAGCTTCAGAACATATTCATCGGCTTTATCCTGTCCCATATCATTAACAAGATTATTATAATATTCCAAAGAATAGTATCCCATGGTTATATATTTTTTAACAAGTTTTTCGGAAATGTGACTGCCGTAATAATTCTTAAAATAATCAATCGTTGTTATATTTGAATCCTTTATGGCGTCTGTAACTGTAT
>JAZUIS010000100.1:0-5374 GCA_045642345.1 Lachnospiraceae bacterium | reverse complement strand
CTTGAAGGCAGCAGACGGTATCATTTTGGCTACTACTGTAGAATGGCATGGTATCGGCGGATATATGACACAGTTTCTGGATGCATGTTGGCTCTATGGAGATAAAGAAAAGATCTCCAAGATTTACATGTGTCCTATTGTTATGTCCACAACCTATGGTGAAAGAGAAGGAAAGCTTGACCTTTCCGTTGCATGGGAAATTCTCGGAGGACTTCCTTGTAGCGGTATTTGCGGATATATTGCGGATTCGTCTATCTTTGAACGTTCCGAAAACTACAATGCAATTATTGAAAAGAAAGCAGAGAATATGTATAGAACCATCAATCAGAAGATGGAATCTCTTCCTGCTTCCAATCAGGCAGTTAAGAAGATGGTTTCTATTACGAAAAATATCGATCTTACGCCTCAGGAATCCGAGCAGCTTTCGGTATATGCTTCCGATGACAGCTATGTGATGCGTCAAAAGGAGGATTTGCAGGAACTCACATCAATGTTTAGAGATATGATGGGTCAGGATGCACCGTCAGCAGCTAATTCCGACGAGGAATATATCAGAACCTTTAAAGATCATTTCACACCCATACCGGGAATGAATGCTAAGTACAGAATCATTATTGAAGGTATGAAAAAGCCTCTTTGCATTATGATTAACGGGCCAAAGAATGAATACTACTACGGAGACATCGAAGAACCGGATGTTGAAGCTGCTATTTCCAAAGAAACGCTTGATGATATTGTTTATGCCCGTATGACATTCCAACGGGCATTTATGGGAGGACTTCTCAAGATTAAGGGTGATTTTAAGACATTAAGAGCTCTTGATCAGCTCTTTACATTTATGGAGGGTAACTGATATGTATAACGACAATTGTATTTTTTGCAAGATAATCAAGGGAGATATTCCTTCATATACGATTCATGAGGACGATGAATTCAAGGTGATTCTTGATGTTGGTCCTGTTGCCAAAGGTCATGCACTTATTCTTCCCAAGAATCATTATGAGAATTTTTATGAGATTCCCGAAGACGTTGCGGTAAATGCGTTTAAACTTGCCAAGAAGTTAATGGTTAAGATTACAGATGCTTTAGGATGTGACGGCTTTAATATTCTCCAGAATAATAAAGAAGCAGCCGATCAGACTGTT
The DNA here is from genome assembly GCA_045642345.1 of Lachnospiraceae bacterium. GTDB lineage: Bacteria > Bacillota > Clostridia > Lachnospirales > Lachnospiraceae > JAILLW01. The sequence goes on along the minus strand of JAZUIS010000100.1, from coordinate 4,229 downwards.
CCTCATTATCATATGCACCTGATTCCAAGATATAAGGACGGACAGAAACTTTTCGCATACACGCCTCTTGAGTTGTCAAAGGAAGAACAGGAAGAAGTATTAAAGAAGATTGTTGGCTAATGAGAACTATTCATACTGATACAATAATAAAAACAGTTAAAGATATGTGCATAGAAGCCAATCATTTTTTGACGGATGATATGGCGGAAGCTTTGGATAATGCAGCTGATAGTGAGAAATCTCCTCTCGGTAAGCAGATTTTATCTCAGCTTCAGGATAATCTTGATATTGCAGGCAAAGATATGATTCCTATCTGTCAGGATACGGGAATGGCGGTCTTTTTCCTTGAGATAGGGCAGGATGTTCATATCGAAGGTATGCCACTTACGGATGCAATAAATGAAGGCGTAAGGCGTGGATATACGGAAGGCTTTCTTCGCAAATCAGTAGTGTCCGACCCTTTAATCAGAGAGAATACCAAGGATAATACGCCGGCGGTTATTCATTATGATATTGTACCCGGTGATAAGCTTAAGATTACTATTGCGCCTAAAGGTTTTGGCTCAGAGAACATGAGCCGTATTTTTATGTTAAAGCCTGCTGACGGTGAAGAAGGCGTTAAAAATGCTGTTCTTCAGGCTGTTAAAGATGCAGGGCCCAATGCCTGTCCCCCAATGGTGGTGGGAGTCGGAATCGGAGGAACTTTCGAAAAATGCGCGCTTCTTGCCAAAAAGGCACTTACACGACCGGTGAATGTACATTCATCAATTCCGTATGTTGCTGCTATGGAAGAAGAGTTACTACATAAAATTAACAAGTCGGGAATAGGACCGGGTGGTCTTGGCGGAAGTACCAGTGCACTTGCAGTCAATATTAATACCTATCCCACACATATAGCGGGTCTTCCTGTAGCTGTTAACATTTGTTGTCATGTTAACAGGCATTGTGTTCGCGAATTGTAAATTATGTGACTTTCAACGAAAGTCATGGGAGATTGATATGGATAAGTATATTACGGCACCTTTTGACGAGAGCGTAGCTAAATCGCTCCATAGCGGTGATATGGTATATATTACCGGAACAATTTATACGGCAAGGGATGCTGCTCATAAGAGAATGTTTGAAGCTCTGAAGAATGATGAAGAGCTTCCTTTTGATGTTAAGAATAATGTGATTTATTATATGGGACCGTCTCCTGCAAGAGAAGGTCGTGTAATCGGTTCTGCCGGACCTACGACAGCAAGTCGTATGGATAAATACGCGCCAAGCCTTATATCTTTGGGACTTAAGGGAATGATTGGCAAAGGCAGAAGGTCTAAGGAAGTTATAGATGCAATTATTGATAATAAGGCAGTGTATTTGGCGGCAATCGGAGGAGCAGGTGCACTTTTATCCAAAGCGATAACTTCTTCTGAGGTGATTGCTTATGACGACCTGGGAACAGAAGCAATTCGAAAGCTTACTGTTGAGAAGTTCCCTGCGATAGTGGTTATAGATTCTGATGGAAACAACCTTTATGATACAGCGATTAAAGAGTTTGAAGAAATTTGATATAGTTTTTGCAGTTTCGACATTGATTGCTCTTATGGCTGTACTTGTTTTTGTCGGTTGTACGATTAAGCGTAACGGTTATCTGTACAGTTTGACTTCACTTAAGCAAAAGAGTGTACACAATGATCAGATGCTTACTAAGCAATTGGCAGAGTCAGGATATATTGTAGACAACGTGAATTATCTTCTTACCGAAAACGGTATGGTCGAGGATTATTCTTTAAAATCTTTGGATGAAATAATAGAGATTCTTAAGGAATACCCATCAGATTATGATACGGCCATTCATTATGACGGAGTATATTCTGTTGGTTTCGGATTTCCGCTTTTTGGTATGGATGAATGGGAACAATTTATTGTAAATTGCAGGCTTCATCGTCCGGGATACATTGTTATGGTCCAGTTTTCTGCGAACTTTGTGGGAACTTACTATTATATCGAGTATGATGGTAAGAAATATCATGTTGTGGAAGACAGATCCCGGGACTTTGATGAAGGCGAAACAGGCTATTCCGAAAGCTATGGGAAGTATCTAAAGATTGAAGGATACCCTTCGGAAGCCGGTTTTGCTGAGTATGCGTTCCTTACGGATGATGTAAATATGACATACAAAAAGGCCGAGGAGTATTTTATAAATGATGCGGCTAACGGTGCAAGCGCGCCGTCTTTTTGGAGTTTTTACATTGGTGTATATACTGATGAGATTATTGCTAATTTGATTAAGGAGCCGGACAGAACCTCCGAGACTTTTAAATCGGATTATACGGGATTTTTGGATCGTCATCCGGATTATATTGCCGATAATATGCGCATGGATTATGACGGTGACGGAATTCTGGACAGAATATACAGAGAACATCTTGAGTTTGATGACGGGAGTTCAACCAATAATGCATATCTTATACTGGGAAACGGTAATTGTATAACATTGGCAAAAGATATGATTGGTGATGCAACCAAAACTATTCTGACAGATGTAACTGCAGATGGAAGCAATGACATAGTGTTTATTGAATATACGAATAAGTTTGGTAACGAAAAGGCAAGACTTAATGTCTTTGAAAACCAGAGCGGTAATTTTGTTTCGGTCAAAATACCTGAAAATGAAGCAAAATCTATAGAAATGACGATTGCCGAATCAGATGGTCAGAATATTTTCGTATCAAAAGATGAAAATGATGAGTTGTATTATACCAGAGTTAAAGATGGAGAATGGGTGATAATAAGATGAGTTGTTTGGCAATAATAACAGCGCGAGGCGGAAGTAAACGTATCCCCCGCAAAAATATCAAATCCTTTTGCGGCAAGCCTATTATGGCATATTCAATCGAAGCTGCAGTTAATTCCGGAATGTTTGATACGGTGATGGTATCTACGGATGATGAAGAAATAGCCGAAATCGGAAAACAGTACGGTGCGGAAGTTCCTTTCTTTAGAAGTGAAGCCACATCCGGTGATTTTGCAACCACTACGGATGTTCTTATGGAAGTGCTTAATGAGTATGAGAAACGAGGTAAGCATTTTGATATGGCCTGCTGTATTTATCCGACGGCACCTTTTGTAAGTGCTAAGCGCCTTAAGGAAGCAGTTGAGGAACTTACGAATTCGACTGCCGATACCATGATTCCGGTGGTTGCCTTTTCATACCCGCCTCAGAGGGCCTTTGTAATTGAAGAGGATTGTCTTGTATTTAAGTATCCGGAGAATCTTAATCGTCGATCTCAGGATCTTCAGAAGTTCTATCATGATGCCGGACAGTTCTATGTGTTTAGAACTGCAGAATTTTTTAAGAATAAGAATCTTCTTCTTGGAAATATTAAGCCTCTTGAACTTAGCGAGATGGAAGTCCAGGATATAGATACTGAAGTTGATTGGCAGCTTGCGGAGCTTAAGTACAGGCTTATTAATGAACAAAAATAGAAATAGTCTCGACTAACGAAGGGAATATAAATGGACCAAAATATAAAGCTTATGGGAAACGAAATATATCTTCGACCAATCACCTCCGATGATACCGATTTGATTGTTAGATGGCGTAATCAGGGAAATGTAATGAAATATTTCTTCTATCGTGGTGCATTTACCAAAGAAGGACATGAACAGTGGCTCGAAGAAAAAGTTAAGACAGGTAAGGTCGTTCAGTTTATAGTATGTATGAAAGAAAATGACAGACCTGTGGGTTCTACCTTCCTTCGTGATATTGATACGGTTCACAAAAAAGCAGAGTTCGGATTTTTCTTAGGTGAAGAGGATGTCCGTGGTCACGGTATAGGCAAAGATATAGTTAATGTAACCGTTGAGTATGCTTTCAAAAATATGGAGCTTCACAGAGTATATGCCAGAGCTTTCGAAAGCAATAAACCCTCTGTAGGAAGCTTTTTAAAAAACGGATTTGTGCAGGAAGGTATATTCAAAGACAGCGTATATACCGACGGGGAATACCACGATGTTGTATGCCTTGCGAAGATTAATCCTTATGAAAATTAATTCATACCGGTAAGGGAGCGTCAGTTATGAATTTGTATGAGAAGATAAATGAAAAAGTATATTGTATTGCAGAAATGTCAGGTAATCATGCAGGAAGTAAAGACAGGGCTGTTGAGATAATGCATGCAGCCAAGGAATCAGGTGCCGATTGTATCAAGATTCAGACCTATACCCCTGATACAATGACGATA
>JAZUIS010000099.1:0-11652 GCA_045642345.1 Lachnospiraceae bacterium | reverse complement strand
AATAAAAGAAATATTGATTCAGAATACATCGGATGGTATTTTGAATGTTCCGAAGGAATACGGGATGTTTATAGCGTATTAGAAAGCAATGAAGAGCGAGTAAAATTGAAACTTAGAGATAAATCACTAGATTCCTATTTTCTAATGCAAGAGTGGTACAAAACAATGCAAAAGTAGGATTTTGTACCACCAAAAGGCTGAAAATGATTGATAAGAGTGGTACAAAACAATGCAAAATTAGGATTTCGTACCACCAAAAGGCTGGAAAAGATTGATAAGAGTGGTACAAAACAATGACAAATTAGGATTTCGTACCACTAAAAGGCTGAAAATGATTGATAAGAGTGGTATAGAACTCAATTGATATTTTTATGGGCTTAAGGAGAAATATTATTGATGTTTTTAGTGGCGTATGGCGATGCTTAGAGTAAGTGTACCGGGTACGATGAAATCGGGGTCGAGTATCTGGATATTAACTGGAAAAAGCAAAAATAAAAGGAGAGGATGGACAAGGTTTCTTGGTGATTCCGGAGGAACATGTGCCAGAATTCAAACAAAAGTTAGTGGCATTTTATGAAGGTGAGAATATAGACGTAATAAGTGGATTTTTAAAAGAGAAATGTTGGAGAACTTTCAAAGTTGTACAAGATTAAGTTCTAAGAGAGGAGATTCGTCTGTGAACATTTTAGTGATTGGCGGCACTAGATATTTTGGAATTCATATGGTGAATAAGTTGCTCGAAGAAGGGCACAATGTGACAATAGCCACAAGAGGTACAACTGCAGATAATTTCGGGTCAAAAGTGAAACGCATCTATTTAGAAAGAACTAATGAAAATAGTATTAAAGATGCATTGAAAGATCTTCACTTTGATGTTGTTATAGACAAAATAGCATATTGTTCAAATGACATTCGATATGTAATGGATAATGTTAATTGTGATAAGTATATCTATATGTCAAGTACATCTGTATATAATCCTAAAAAGATAGATACGGTAGAAGAGGATTTTAACGGATATTCCGATACGTTTGTCTGGTGTGACAGGATGGCATTTCCGTATGAGGAAATAAAAAGACAGGCGGAATATGCTTTATGGCAAAAATATGCGGATAGAAATTGGATTGCGGTTAGATATCCTTTTGCAATAGGAAAAGATGATTATACAAACAGGTTAAAATTTTATGTTGATCATGTGATGCAATCGATTCCAATGTACATCGACAATATAGATTACCAAATGAGTTATATCAGATCTGATGAGGCGGGCTGTTTCATTTCATTTTTGGTTGATAAGAACGTTGATGGTGCAATTAATGGTTGCTCAGATGGAACAATATCCCTTGGTGAAATTATCGAGTATGTTGAGAATAAGACCGGAAAGAAAGCGATTATTGACAACTCCGGAGATACTGCCCCCTATAATGAGGAACCGGAATATAGCATTAATACACAAAAGGCAAAAAAATTAGGGTTTGAATTTTCAAAATTATCAGATTGGATTTATGATTTGCTTGATTACTATATTTCGGTTAATGAAGAAGCATTAAAATGATTGAATCATGATTTTTGCTTTAAAATAGGCAAATGTAAACTGCGTATTGACAGAGGATATAAGTTAAGTGTATATATATCATATATTCACATCAAATTGTGGGTGTAAGTTTTAGGAGTGGTAGTTGCAAAGGATTTACTAATCTGGAGCACGCCCGATAATTAATATAAGAATATGAATGTTTGGCAATTTAGGTGCTGCACAGATTAATGTGTAGCACCTTTTTTATTTGAAAAAAGGAGGAATATAAATGGTAGATAATGATATTTTTGTAAATGAAATGCAATGGGCAATAGAGAATACACCGCGGGAATTCCCGGAAAGTGTTAATGTGGCATGCCAGGGAACGGAAGGATCAAATTCACAGGAAGCAGTTAAGAAGCTTTTTCGTGCTCCGAATATTATGTATTTTTCGTCATTTGAGGCGGTGTTTAACGCTATTGAGATGGGGCTTTGCAAATACGGGGTAATTCCCCTGGAAAACAGTACGGCAGGCTCCGTTAATTCGGTATATGATCTGATGATTCAATATGAGTTTTATATTGTTCGAAGTACCAGAATAAGGATAGAGCATAATCTTATTGCAAAGTATGGAGTCGGCCTGGAAGATATCAGGGAAATATTATCTCATGAGCAGGCAATAAGCCAGTGCTCAAAATTCTTAAGTACATTAGAAAACGTACGGGTAATTCCGCTTGAAAACACGGCGTTTGCGGCAAGGGAAGTTGCTATGTCGGACAGAAACGATATGGCGGCTATTGCATCTAAAGCCTGCATTAAACTTTATGATTTAAACTGCATATTAAGCGGAATACAAAATAACGACAATAATTACACCAGGTTTATCTGTATTTCCAAAAAACTTGAGATTTATCCGGGAGCTAACAGAACAAGTCTCATGGTAATATTGCCCCATGAACCCGGGTCCCTTTATCGTTTTCTTTCGCCCCTTAATGACAAAGGTATAAATCTTCTTAAGCTTGAAAGTCGCCCTCTGCCGGGACGTGAATTTGAATTTATGTTCTATTTTGATATTGAAACTTCTGTGTATTCAAGCAGGCTGTCGGAACTTTTGGATATGCTGCCTATGGAATGCGAAGAGCTTAGATATCTGGGAAGTTACAGTGAAATTATTTAAATGTTTTGATTAAGAAAGGAAAATGAATATGAATGAATTAGTATTAGACAAGAAGAATTTTGAAGCTGAAGTATTACATAGTGATATACCGGTGCTGGTGGGTTTTTGGGCACCCTGGTGCGGACCCTGTCAAATGATGGGACCGGTAATCTCGAATCTGGCCCGGGAGGCGGGAGACAAGTATAAGGTAGGTAAAGTGAATATTGACGAAGACGAGGAACTGGCTTCGGAATTAGATGTTATGAGTATTCCCACAATTAAGCTTTTCAGGAACGGAAAAGTTATAATGACGAATATCGGCGTTATTGCCCAGGAAAAATTACAGAATATGATTGATGAAAGTTTGGCATAAAAAAATAACTGTTTGATAGTAGGAGAAAAATAAAATGGAAAAGAATTGTATGAATAAATACGAGGGAACAAAAACATTGGAGAACCTTAAGGCTGCATTTGCCGGCGAAGCCCAGGCAAGAAACAAATATACATATTTTGCTTCAACGGCTAAAAAAGAAGGTTTCGAGCAAATAGCAGAAATATTCACTAAGACTGCCGACAATGAAAAAGAACACGCAAAATTATGGTTCAAAGAACTTAACGGCATAGGCACGACGGCCGAAAACCTGTCGAATGCAGCCGATGGCGAAAACTACGAATGGACAGATATGTATTATGAATTCGCAAAAACGGCGGAAGAAGAAGGATTCCCGGAACTTGCCTGTAAATTCCGTATGGTTGCCGAAATAGAAAAGCGCCATGAGGCACGTTACAGAGCACTGCTTAACAATATAAACATGCAGGAGGTCTTTAGCAAAAGTGAAGTTAAAGTATGGGAATGCAGAAATTGCGGACATATAGTAGTGGGAACCGACACCCCGGAAAAATGTCCTGTATGTAATCACCCCCAGAGCTACTTTGAGATTCATGTTGATAATTTTTAGTTTGTCTGCTAATATACCAATGTAATATTTAGGGAATGAGGTTCTCCCCGGGAATATCCCAAACCGCTGTTTGAGCTGATGACTTCTGCGTATTTTATAGGCAGAATTTGTCAGCTTTTTTTGACGTCTGTCGGAATTGGAGGAATTTAAATGTTAACATCACTGGCACTTATTTTTTTGGTAGGGCTGTCGCTGGCAGCGATAATACAAAAAGCAAAAATCCCGAGAATAATCGGAATGCTGATTACGGGTATAGTATTGGGACCTTATGTTCTTGACCTGCTTGATCCGTCTATCTTAAATATTTCATCTGATTTAAGACAGATGGCACTTATTATCATCCTGATTAAGGCAGGTATATCTTTGGACATATCGGATCTTAAAAAGATAGGACGTCCTGCAATACTGATGTCTTTTTTGCCGGCGGTTATGGAAATATTGGGGTTTGTGCTACTGGCACCGTATTTTCTTGATGTTGACAGACTGGAAGCAGCTATCATGGGTGCGGTTCTGGGGGCTGTTTCCCCTGCCGTTGTGGTGCCGAGAATGGTCAATCTGATGGAAGAAAAGTACGGAACCAACAAAAGTATACCGCAGTTAATTCTGGCAGGAGCATCCTTAGATGATGTTTTCGTAATCGTTTTGTTTTCGACTTTTATAAATATGGCAACGGGAACCGGTGCAAGTATAAAGGATATAGTTGATATTCCCGTTTCAATTCTGCTTGGAATTGTAGTAGGAGCTTTGGCAGGTATATTTTTGTCATGGTTTTTCGAAACGGCTTATGTGAAGAAGCATCATATAAGAAACAGTATGAAAGTTATAATTGTGCTGGGAGTTGCATTCCTGTTGATGGCAATAGAAGAGTGGTGCGAAAAGTATGTTTCGATATCGGGACTGCTTGCGGTTATGTCTATGGCCTGTGCAATTAAGATGAAAAGCGATGAATGCGTGTCAAAGCGAATCGCCGAAAAATACGGCAAATTGTGGCTGGCAGCAGAGGTGTTACTGTTTGTTCTGGTAGGTGCCGCAGTTGATATAAGATATACGTTAAAGGCCGGTCTTGGGGCAATTGCCATAATATTTATAGCTCTTATCTTTAGAAGTATCGGGGTATGGCTTTGTCTGGTGGGAACAGATTTGAATGTAAAAGAAAAGTGGTTCTGCGTAATTTCATATTTACCTAAAGCAACTGTTCAGGCGGCAATCGGTTCGGTACCGCTTTCGTTGGGACTTCCCTGTGGTAATATAGTGTTGTCTGTTGCGGTTCTATCTATTATAATTACTGCGCCGATAGGTGCATTTGCAATGGATTTATCATATAAGAAATTATTGGAAGGTGAAAATGATTAGGTTAGTAGCAACGGATCTTGACGGAACGGCATTTTTGGGAGGCCGACTGTCGGAAGTAAATAAGCAGACGATTAATAAGGCAATTGACTCCGGAGTCGAGGTGGTATTTGCCACGGGAAGAGCCTTAGGCTCCATACCTGAAGAAGCGTATGTAAACTGTAATGTTACCTATGCGATTACCAGTAACGGGGCCAAAATATATAATGTTAAAACCCGTGAATTACTAAGGAATTACGTCATTACCCCCGAAGAGGCAATGAGGATGTTCAAAATCGGTCAAAGTGTCGGTACGGAGTACGAAATATTTATTAACGGTAAGGGATATGTAAGTCAAAAATACTATGATAATCCTGCTTTGTACGGTATGCCGGAAAACCTCGTTGAATATATAAGAACTTCCCGTGTGCCGGTACCTGATATCTTTGAACATATTAAAAAATATGCATCTGAAATTGAAAGCTTCGCATACGTAATTAAGGACCTAAAGATGCATGATGAAGTCATGGGCATGCTTAAAGAAAAATGTCCCGATAATTATGTTGTTGATTCGGAACCCCAGTGGATTGAAGTAATGAATAATCAAAGCGGTAAGGACAAGGGCGTTCGTCATTTGGCCAATCTGCTTAATGTTAATATGGATGAAGTTGCTGCATTCGGTGACGGTGACAATGATGTAGAAATGCTTCAGTGTGCCAAGGTGAGTGTGGCAATGAATAATGCGTCTCCCAAATGTAAAGATGCGGCAAAATATATTTCCAAGGATGTTAAAGAAGACGGCCTTTCGTACGGTATTGAATGTATTCTTAACGGTGACTGGGAATAATTGAGGAATAGCCGTACTTTATGCTATAATCAATTGTTATTATTTGATTTTAGGAGATTTGCTTAAGTGAAAAAGATATTAAATAAGTGGTATTTGATTATTATCGGCGGATTTATTGTTTTTGCCGCGCTGGTATACGGAATTCTTGGCGAAAACAGTGTCATTTCGGTTCATGACAATCTGGATTTGTTCGTACCGCAATATAAAATGATGAAGGATACGGGAACCTTCTGGGCTCATAACGCATCTGTTCCGTTCCTTGCCAATATCAGCAGAGATTATCTTCCTTCGGAACTTAATCTTTATACCATGGTATTTATGATATTGCCGGAGTATGCGGCATATATTGTTTGCTATTTTATTAAGATTTTTATCGGTCTTGCAGGTTGTATTCTTCTTGCTAAAGCATCCCTTAAAGATGACTATGATAAGTACAAAACGATTACATATCTTGTAGCCTTTGCATTTTCGATTCTTAATTTATTCCCTAATTTCGGAATTGCATTTGCAGCAATTCCCATGCTTGTGTTTATTCTTAACAGAATCGTAACAAAGCCCAAATTCCTATGGTATTTGGCTTTATTCTGTTATCCTTTTATCAGTTATTTTTCATATCTCGGAATATTCTTTGTGGGATATCTTTGTCTGTATTTTATTTACAAGTGGATTTCATCAAGGAAATTCCCTGTTCATGTATTTATTGCAATACCGGTTTTGGCGGTAGGATACGGTGTGTTTGAATACAGACTTTTTGGTCAGATGCTGTTTTCGAACATTGAATCCATAAGAAGCACAATGGTACAGGCCTCTTTATCATGGAGTGAGATTTTTGCAATGATATGGGAGGGCTTTGCTACAGGTGATATGCATACCGAAAGTGTGCATCTGTATTTTGTTATGCCGGTATGTCTTTTGTATTTTGTATTGCAGACAATCGGCTATATTGTAAAAGGAAAAGCGCGTAAAATATTCAAGGATTACTTTAACGGCGTAATGCTGTTTATTGTATTTAATTCGGTATTCTATGGTTTGTACTATTGGGAACCGCTCCGTAATCTTTTTGAAATGCTTCTGCCACCTCTTAAGGGCTTTGAATTTCACAGGTTGGAATTCGTTAACCCATTCCTGTGGTATGTGGCATTCTTTATTGTTCTTAAGCGCATTTATGATTATCTTCCCAAACTTAAATGGATAGCCGATATATTTGCACTTATAGCAATATTTATTGTGGTTCTCAGTCCTACAAGATATAACGACCTGTATCATACCTGTTTGTCCCAGGCTACAAGACTGATTAACGGCACACCTAACAACGAACTTACTTATGAAGAATATTATTCCGTTGATTTATTTGAAAAGGCAAAAAAGGATATAAATTATACCGGTGAATGGTCGGTTGCTTACGGCTTTTATCCGGCTGTGCTTGAATATAATGGTATTCATACTCTGGATGGATATCTTGGATATTATTCTCAATTCTATAAAACAGAATTCCGTAAAATTATTGCTCCGGCGCTTGAAAGAATTCCAGAATCAAAGTCATATTACGATATATGGGGTGCCAGATGCTATATGTATTCCGGCACATATCCGTCTATTACCAATGCGTACAGATACTATGAGTATACCGACGAAGATTTGTATATAGATATTAACGCCTTTAAGGAATACTGCGGACGCTATATATTCTCAAGAGTTAAGCTTAATAATGCCGATGAAGCGGGATTTGAACTGGTTGGTGTATATACTGACGAAAAATCGCCTTACACCCTTTATCTTTACAGGACAAAATCCTGGTTTGTCGAAAGGGAGCATTCGGATGTTGCCTATGAAGACCGTGATGCCGATTATGATACCGAAAGTTTGGACAATGATTTTGCCAGAATCCGTGAGCTTATTAAAGATGCTGATGAAAGAGCTAAGGGACTTCCGGAAAATGAGAAATATTCTGTACTTAAGCAGGAAGAACTTGATGAAATGGATGAACTTTATGAAGATATGTGTGAGCATATGATGAAGATGTCAACATCCTATTCAATTCTTCAGATTGAGTTCTTTAAAGATGTATACGATGAAGAAACGAATTTAGCCAGAGAAGAACTGTTTGAAATTGTGAACGATTACGGTGACCTGTATTTACAGGTATTACGTGATATTGCCAATTCTCCCTATGAAGAATTTCTAAAGGGAAAAACTTATGCCATAGTTGTTGACGAGTTAAAAGAATATGAGGATATGACTGAAGAAGAGAAGGAAAGAAATATTAAGATTCAATCTCTTCAAAGCGAATATGAGCAGGCAGCAGGTGAAGAATATTATTTCGAATATAAAGGAAAAGAGTATTCTGAAGAAAGCTTTAATATGGCAGAGGACTTGTCATACGGTGATTATATAGCAATATATAAGGGCCTCGAAGCTCAAAAGGGAGCAGTTTTAGGTGAAATATATAAAGAGTTGGTGGTTTTACATGATGAAGAGGCACAGGATGCAGGTTATGAGAACTATGCGGAATATGCATATGCTAATGTTTATCCCAGAGACTACAAGGTAGATGATATTAAAAAACTGTGTGATGAAGTTCGTGATAAGTGCGGGAAGTATTGCAGCAAAGCAAGTACCAGATATGCCTATGTAGAAGATTTTGATCCCGGATATGTAACTCAGGACGATACAGCGGCTTTTGAACAGTTAATTCCGATTGTTTACAATATGAATCCCGAACTTGCAATCCCACTTGAACATTTGCTTAAATTGAATCTGTATGATATGGATCCAAGCCCGACCAAGTCGGAAAGAGGATTTACACTTGCCCTTTCTGCTTATGACGATGCATATATATTTGATTCACCTTATGAAAGCAGTTTTGATATTTTTACATATACCCATGAGTACGGTCATTATATAGAGGCCTATAACAATCATGAAAATATGCTTACGGCCATTGATAATATGGATACTGCCGAAATTCAGTCACAGGGCCTTGAGGTGTTGGTGGATCCCTATTACAGAGAAATCTACGGCGAAGAAGTCGGTGATTTTCTTGAAGTAGATAATATTTATAACTTGATGTATTCCGTTTATAATGCGTGCCTGTATACCGAGTTTGAAATATATGTGTATGAGCATCCGGATGAATCTGTAGAGGAATGGGCCATAGAGTTTGGCCGATTATGTGAAAAATATGAATTAGGGTTGGATTATGACAAGACCGAACCTGATTACGGATGGATAAATGTAGCACATTTCTTCAGCCAGCCGTGTTATTACATATCCTATGCAACGTCGGCTTTGGCAGCACTTGATTTGTATTCCGTTGCCTTAGAGGATGAGAAGACTGCAATTACAAAGTATATGCAGATTGTCACATTATCATCTGAGTGGCTGTTTAGGGAAGTTCTGGATTATGTGGGACTGCCTGATGTTTTTGAAGAGGGAGTGCCAAGAGAAATATTTGCATCAGCATATGAAAGAATTGAAGAATTAACCGAAAAATATGAGTAACCAATTTAATAAGTATATGATGAAAAGAGGCTGCTGCAGAATGTTCTGCAGCAGCCTCTTCATTTCAAAAACCAAATTTTGGGAGATGTCGGATTTATTTATCACACCATATGATTTCCTTGGCATAATCGGCATTGGTAAGTGGTCCGGGAACAACATTAATACCGCGCTTATTTCCGAAGTAATCGGTGTCAAAGGTGATAGGTGTTCCGTCGGGATTCTCGTAATACTCTTCAGGCTCGAATGCCTTGCCTAAAGTAGAGGTGTGAATCATATGAACCTTAAAATCTTTTACTAAATCAAAAATATTGGTATCAAGTTTATATTCTCCGTTATTCTCAATTAAGTTGACATCAACATGATCCTTTACGATTAACTTATCATTTTCTTTTTCGAAGGAACCGGCTCCGTTAAAGTATGCATTGCCGTGAATCCATACAGGAAGATGCCCGAAATGTCCGTTGGCAAGCTTGCCCATATCAGGGCGGGGCCGGCCGATTCCGAACTGTTCAATCCAGTCTTCGTAAAGAGGATATTCGTTCCAGACGTGTGTTCCTACTTCGAAATTATTAGGGGTACGTTCCATATCCCAACCCTCAAGATAATCCTCCGGAACAGCCCATCTTTGAACAAATATATTATTGTAAAATCTGTCGTCGCCGTGGAGGATTGTCATAAAGCCAAGAACCTCGGTTCTGTGAGGAATATGATATGGGGTATATCTTGGCTCACGCTGCCCGTTAATAACACTGTCTACGCCGCTTCCCACCATACTGAAGGAACCGCAGATTAAGTTATGCACCATGGCAACACCTTCTGTGGCAATACGCAGTGAGCACTGTGAAAGAAGAATATTATTATCAATAAGAGTAGGGCCGTGACCAACTTCGACGAAAATATCCTGATCGAAGTTATCGGGCTTTACTTTCATTCCCTTGGGCGGGTTGTTATCATGCAGGAAGTTCTGTGTGATTCTGGTGCCTTGAGCTTCCCAGTCTGTCCAGATACCCATAGAACAGTGGTGAATGTGATTACGTCTGAATATAACATCAATAGCTGCATGGAATTTGATTCCGGCGATTTCCGCACCGCCTAACTGATGCATGTTATTTATGTTATGAATGTGATTGTCTTCGATAATAGAAAATACGCATCCCATACGACCGACAATACCTGTCTGTTCACAGTGGTGAATGTTGCATCGTCTTACAATGTGGGAACCGACAGTTTCCTTAGTCCATCCGTCATACTGAGCACGGCATACGGCATCTCTTTCCATCTGGGTAGGAGATTTAACGTGCTTGTGGAAGAAATAGTTGTCGTTGTTTTCCTGGGAATAGTTACCGAATGAAATTCCGCAGCATTTAGAGCCGGAAATATCGCAGTCTTCTATAATCCATCCCTTGGACCAGTGGGCACCGATCATTCCGTCCTGATAAGCGGCGGGAGGAGCCCATGTGGTAGCAGCTTTGTTAACATTAAAGCCGCTTAAAGTAATATAGCTTATATACTTTTCACTTGGCATAAAACAGTTACGACGTACAGCTATTTCGACTTTTTCCTTGGCAGGATCAAGGTCCTGGAAATTGGCATAAATGACAGTTTCGTCAGTTTCTTTGTCCTGACAGGTATACCATTTGTAAATGGAAAATTCCGGTTCCCAGCTTGCTTCATATACTTCGCCCTTGACACATTCTTCAAGAGACTGTGCTTCATAGAACATTCTGTCATTAACATATACGGAACCTGTGTGCATATGATTATCGGCAAAATACCAATCGCCTTCGACTTCCTGAATATATGGATTATATGCGCCGAATACAGAGTTATCTATTCTGGTAACATAGGTTGTTCCTTCGTATTTGGTCCAGTCTGTAACGATTTCGGCACCTGTAATAACAGCCTCGAGAGGTTTCTCGCTTCGATAAACAATTCGGTTATCTTCGGTACCGGCGTTTTTGGGGTTAACATACTCGCGATAGATACCCGGTGCTACGATGACTTCATCACCGGGAAGTGCAATTTTGGCAGCATCGTTAATGGCTTTAAAGGGTGATTCAAAAGAACCGTTACCGGGGCGTGCTGCGTTTACATTTACATAGATTTTCATTAGCTTACCTCCATAAATATATTATAAATATGGCTAATTTCCCTGCCTTAATGATATGAAAACCTATATGTTTTTTCCATTCATGTAATGCTTATTATTTAATCATTTATTGCTATTGACATGTATAAAGATATGGATTATAGTTCTTTAAGAAAAAGTTCACATAGTGAACTAAATGGAAAGGAAATGTATATGAAGAGAATGGAAATCGATGAACAGATGTTGTCTTCCTGG
>JAZUIS010000098.1:0-7692 GCA_045642345.1 Lachnospiraceae bacterium | reverse complement strand
AGTACACATACCCACGACCATGCGTAACATCTTTAGGTATTGTAAAATATGATGTTTTATCCATATTTATATTATACCATATGTAGCAGCACATTACAAGAAAAGCCGCCTAACTCACGACTAAAGTCACGAGTGTGCGGCTAATCATCAACCCACAAAATATTTTTTATAACTGCTTGGACATAAATAATAAAAGTTCATCATCATTGCAGCATGGTGCGTATTGTTCCAATTGTTTTCCCTGATACCACACTCCACTGCCATCAGGTATATAACCTCGTTTAACATATATTCTTTGTGCGGCACCATATCCGGAATGAACCCCCACAGCTAAATAAACTACATCAGATACTTTTGCTGCCTCCTGTTCGGCTACATCCATTAATTTATTCCCAATACCTTTATTATGCACGTTAAAGAAAACTGTAAGATCAACTATTTCAGGAAAACCTAAGCCACCCAACGGGCCTTCATTGGGATTCATTACCAATGTACACAATCCGGAAACCTGTCCCTCATATTCGGCAATAAAGACTTTCCTCTTATTTTTCTCCTGCTCATAAAAATAGTTTTCATATGTTGTTAACACAGGATTCCAACCATATGACTGATAAGTATCATATATTATTTGAGCATCATCCATAGTCATACTTCGGATTTTAATTCTATCATCCTCATAATATATTTTGTTCATAACTTCTCCTATCGACATATAACTCGATCTTTGAATGCCTAATCCATTTTGCCGTTTATTCGTCGCATGAATATCCGGGCTTTTTATACAGATATTTTTCGTCCGGGACAATATGTCTATCCCAAACTTCATCTTTCCACTTTGATTGCTCCACATCCTTTATGGCAACAGAAACACTCTTTGTCTCACAGCCTAATGTGTTAGCAATAACCTCAGCTATCTGATTGGCACATTCTCTTTTCTGTTCTTCAGTTCTTCCTGCGAAGCATTTTATATCTACATGTGGCATAAAGCACCTCCATTAGTCTATTGCCTTTAAATTGTAAAACATCATAACCGGCATAAACAGCCCGATTTACAGTTGGTATATTCTTTCTCTGAATTCCTTGGCAATTGCATCGTACTCTTCTTCAGAATAGTCACTATCATCCTTAATCATTTTCAGATAGTTCTCACAAATCTCATTTGCTTTGTCCTTGTCTCCTGCACGGTCATATGCAACCATCATATTGTGATTAAGTTTCTTCCAAAATCCCTTCGTCCTGTCGCCTGCATATTCCGGAATGTCTGTAAATGCCCTGGCAACACCTTCACACCATTTTAAGTTTCTTATTGCTTCATCTTTATCACCCCAGTATGCATAGTTTTCAGCGATACAATGCAACTGACTTAACAAAATATTACAAAGCATTTTATTTGTGGAGGCAAAACTCTCCTTCATTTCTTCAAATCCATGTTCAAAGAACGCAAGTTCAGAAATAATCAATTCCTTCATTCTGGTGTTTTCAAAGCTGGGTAATACATTAATGTGTTCTCTTGCATTTGAGAAATCCTTCTTATGTATGTATATCCAGGCAAGTGCATAATGTGCTTTGTTTACCATATTATTGTCACTTGCATAGCGGATAATAGTCACACCTTTTTTGATTCCGTCCTCCAATATGTTTTCTGCTCTTTGAGGATCATCCGAAAGCAAACCTTCCATGTCAATGTAATAGCTTAACCCCGCAACTCTTTCAACATACATGAGGCATACTTCAAAATTCATAGGATTCCTGTTAGCTTCCTCTGCAAGAAACTCAACACATTTTAAAGCACTTCCTCTTGTATCGGAAATATCCCACATTCCATCTAGCTTTTCCTTAAGCTTAGAAGCAAGATAATCATCCTGATTTACCGCATTATATCCAAGTAACGTATCTGTAGTAATATTCAATGCCTGCGCGATCGGTACAATCATAGAAATATCCGGAAGTCCGGCTTCTGATTCCCATCTGCTTACTGCCTGAGGTGTAACACCAATCATTCCCGCCAGTTCTTCCTGGGTAAATCCTTTGTTTTTTCTATAGTTCTTGATATTTAATCCTAAGTTACTATTCATAATCTGTTCTCCTTATCTATTAGGTTTTGTCTCATAAATAAACTGCAGATTTATTTTATGAATTAAGTATATCAAGCTATCCTTCATTTACAATCAATGTACTATTGAGCAAATAACAATTCAGCATTGAGGTAAAAGATTTCTCGATAATTACAATTGCTTCAACACATTTTTAATCTCTTCTTCATTTAAAAAGATATACTGCATCCGCTTTATTGTATTCTTTACCTCGGCTACTCCCATTACACGCTCTGCTTCGTCAGCGCATTCTCCCAGAGCCCTTAAAATGTTATATTCCAGCCATTCTACCCATGTATAAGCCAAACCAAATACGTCCTCATAAGACTTAAAGCCATTATCATATGCAGCAAAATATCCTTCAAAAAACGCCTCAAGCAAAGATAGTTTAAGATTACAAGCAGTAATTCCGGACCATTGTAAGGAAAGCTGGAGTAGATGTGAAACCGGATTTCCATAATCCAGACATTCCAAGTCAATCACCATTGGCTCATTATGATTCCACATAACATTTTTGGGGTCCATATCTTCATCGGAAATGCAGCATATGGCCGGCAATGACTTTCTTGCAATATTCATCTGTTCTTCCGCATATTTAAGCAGCTTCATATTTTCTGACAAAAGGTCGCTTATCTCGTTATCTGTCTTCTTCGCCCTATCGGCATATTCTTCCCATTTTACGACACTTTCTTCCGGGATTTTAATTTTAGTTTCGGCACAATTCAGTGAATGAATTCTTCCTAAAATATTGCCGGCCTCATAACATTGATTACATGTAATATTATCCCAATCCGTTATTTTTCCTTCCTGCCATCTAAACACATAAAAGAAATTTCCATCAATACACTGCCTCTTTTGACCATTCAAAACAAGAGACGGCACAATGGGTATTCCCGCCTCTTCAATAATTAATTCCAAAGCATCCGCCCTATCATAATTTTCCAAAGCAGATTCCCTTGCCATCACACCCGGGTTAAGATGTTTCACTGCATAAAATGTATCATTCGCATGGACCTTGTACATCCTATGCATAAATCCACCCGAAACGGAGGTTATCGGTCGGTCTATTATTCCTAACCCGCTATTTTCAAATAATTTTGCTATGATATTTTCTATCATCATTGTTCCTAACTCATCTGTCTTACAAATTCAGTTCATCGTTATACGCTTTGCACATTATCATAATACTCCCGATTCGAGTATTTCTATTCTCGGAACATCGCAGTCTATCTCCATTAATGCCCCGGTAGGAATTACAGTCATAGGAGTTCTGTGAATGAAATCCACATTCTCCAATATAACCATATCAGGTCTGTGTACTTCATCACATATGACCTTTAAGATTGTTTCCCTGCTGTCCTCATCCAAAGGGCCTGTAATCACAGCTTTAGCCTTATCAAATACTCCGGCTGCGGCAAATGCACGAAGTTCATGTAATCCGGCTAATTTGCTGTCATAAATGTTACAATGTTCCAAGGCAATAATGGAATCCTCCCAAATATCGGGACCCGGGAAATACTTTGTCCCCATTATCTGCCAAAGAGGGCCGCCGCAAACCGCAATGGCATTACCCCTTACTTTTCCGGATCCCTGCAATACCTTATATCCGGTTCCAGGGGTCCAGGGAATTATATCTTTCGGATCGGCAATCTCATCATTATCCAAAAAGCGTTCATATTGGACTTCTTTTTGTCCTTCTTTGATTGTATATGTGGTATTCCAATCAATGGGGGTAGTCTTTTGTGCAGGTTTAATCTCACCTATTACCTCATTTGAAAACACGGTTCGTCTGATTGCTTCTTCCGTATACTCATCAAGTTTTCCCGGCTGTGCAATCGGAGTCAAAACAGAAGGGCCGTAATAAGCCCGAACTCCTGCATATGCGAAAACAGCCATCCATGTAGCAATATCGGAAAAGCCCATAAATACTTTTGGGTTATCATGAATAACCTGCGGATTGATATAGGGAAGAACACGATACGAATCATCTCCGCCCATATTGCAGATAATTCCTTTTATGGAATCATCCTTCAAAGCCCACATCAAATCCTCGGCTCTTTTCTCAGGATGCTCATAAATGTATTTGCTTCCCTTAAGCGCATTAGGAGTCTCAACCACTTCTACGTTAAAGATTTTTTCGAATCTTCTTTTACCCAGCAGGTATCTGGGAAGCATATCTTCATCTCCGGCACGACCACCCGAGATTGAAATAAATGCTACTTTATCCCCCTCATTTAATTTTGATGGAATGATTAGTTTTTTCATTTTGCCACCTCCACAAATTCAAACCCACTTCCATTTTATCATATGTAATGTGACAGTAGGGACGGTTCTTTCTGTCACACTTTGATGTATTTATAATGCAAAAACGGATACGGTATTATCAATTTCTTTAGGAAGCACTCTGTAGCTGTTCTTAGTGTTGCGAGTATTAGGCATGAGCCTGCAGGAGGCAGGCGAAAGAACTAATTGAGCCATGGATGGCGAATAGTTCGGTGCCGTACCCTTAAGAGGCATATATGATGGCAACACTTAGAAATGCAAGAGTGCGGACGAGAAATAGATAATACCGTATCCGTTTTGCAGTACCAATATTTTTCAAAATGTGACAGAAAGAACCGTCCCTACTGTCACATTATATATACAGCCTTACCATTGCAAATCGTATACTTGATCACGCCCGGAAGGCGCTTGCCAAGGAAAGGCGAATTGGAAGATTTTGACTTAAACGAAGTAACTTCCCACACTTCCGAAGGATTAAATATAACGAAGTCCGCAGGAGCACCTTCTTTAATCACTCCACCGGGAAGATTATATAATTTACATGGAGTATATGACATTCTCCTGAATAACTCCGGATATGTAAGAGCTCCTCTGTTAACAAGATTCTGTATAGCAAGTGAAAATGCCGTTTCAAGTCCTATAATTCCGCTTGGTGCTTCAGTCATAGGTTTATCTTTTTCCTCAAAACTGTGGGGTGCGTGGTCGGTAGCAATAATATCAATCGTACCGTCTTTAATTCCCTCAACAATAGCCTGTCTGTCTTCCTCTGTTCTAAGAGGCGGATTCATCTTGGCGTTGGTTCCGAATTTAATTGCATCCATTTCGGTAAGGCTGAAGTGATGGGGTGTGCCCTCGGCATGAACATTTATACCGCTGTTTTTGGCATTACGCACCAGTTCAACACCTTCCTTTGTACTTATATGCTGAATCACTACACAGGCAGAAGGCACCTGCTTTGCAATCTTAATATCTCTGTCTATCATGCTGATTTCGGCTTCCTTGGGGGAACCTGCCACATGATAATAATCTGAAGCCATACCGGCATTAATTCCGTTCTCGCTTATTAATTCCTTATTCTCCTCGTGAAAAGATATAGGCATCTGAAGTTTTGCGGTAACCTGCATTGCATTAAAAACTATATCTTTGTCCATAAGGGGGATTCCGTCATCCGTAAATCCCACGGCACCCACGCTCTTTAAGGCATACATATCGGTAAGTTCCTTACCTTCCATGCCCATGGTTACATTGGCGCAGGAATATATATTGATGCCCGTTGTTGCGCCCTTATTAAGAACATATTTTAATGTATCAACGTTATCCACCTTGGGATTGGTATTTGCCATAAGAACGATACTTGTATAGCCGCCTGCTTTGGCTGCTTCGGCACCCGTATTAATATCTTCCTTATGAGTAAATCCGGGATCTCTGAAATGAACATGAGTATCACAAAGACCGGGGCCAACATAAAGTCCCGTAGCATCAATAACTATCTCAGAAGAATTGTTTCTGTCCTCATGAGCAAAGGATAACCACTCATCCACCTCGTCAACGTTTCCTGTGTTGTCACTTTCGACGATTTTTGCGATTTTGCCGTCCTTAATATATATGTCTGCCTGAAACACTCTGTCGTTTTCAGGATCAATTACGTTTCCGTTTTTAATAATCATATTTATATCCCCATTTCATCCGTAATCCGAGCGGCAGCGCCGCAATTGCACGAATATACTAACCTATTTCACCGACAGTAGTTTAATTAATTCTCCCGCAAGCATCGGCTCATCCGTAACCTGAATCGCATCGATTCCGCATGCTCTTGCGCCTTCTACATTTTCAAGTTTGTCATCAAAAAACAGACTCTCCGAAGCATCCAAATCATACTTTTTAAGCAAGGCCTCGTAAATTCCGCGGTCAGGCTTATTAATGTGAACCATATAAGATACCATGGCCCCGTCAATCACTTCCATAAAGGGTCTGCCGGCTGTATGGCGGCTGAACATATACTCCGAATAGTTGGACAAAAGATATAATTTATACCCTTTTTCCTTAAGGCGCTTAAGCAATTCCCAAATAACCGGGCGGGACTTGGGCATAACTTCAACATTGGTAAGAAATGAAGTAATAGCATCCTTATGTGCAGGATAGCAGCTTGACAGTTCATCAACCACTTCAAAATACGGACGTACAGCCAAATCAAGTTCTCCCCACAAAGGGTTATCAAACAAATCCTTACCCAGCATAAGTGCATCTTCATAAGATGCTCCTGCCAACATTAATGCTTCTTTCCAGCCATATGAGAACAGAACTTCTCCCACATCAAAAATTATATTTTTATACATATCCTATCCTATTCTATCGTCTTAAGAGACTCAGCCATATTGATTTTATCAAGTTTAAAATACATAATACCGTTTACCAAAAAGGCAAATCCAAAGGTAATTGCTATCGCCCAGACATAGCTTATGGGCGCCACATACGTTTTAAATGATACCATATCAATTCTGATTGTGTACATAATAAATGCATGCAGTACTTTTCCCAGAGGCAGTCCCACCAAAGCTCCTATTGCGGTAAGCACCAGGTTCTCTCTGAACACATAGGAAGCGGTTTCGCCCGGGTAAAAACCAAGCACCTTGATTGTTGCTATCTCACGTATTCTCTCTGTGATATTAATATTCGTAAGATTGTACAAAACTATAAGTGCCAATGCGCCGGCACACATAATTACAATAAGTACGATAAAGTCCATTCCGCTCATCATTGTATCGATTCGCTCACGTAAATCATCAATAATGGAAACACTAAGCACATAATCAAAGGAAGCTATCGCAGCACCGAGCTTATGCAAGTCATTTCCGCCATTAATCCATGCTGTATTATACGAATCAAGTGTATTATCTTCCGGCAGATACACGTAACTGTACACGTAGTTCTCACATATTCCCGAAACAACACACAATCGCTCATTAAGGTCAGAATCCCGAAGTTCTATGGTATCGCCCACGTTAATCCCCAGATTTGATGCAAAGCGTGCACTTATTACCGCCACATTTTCCGTAGGATAATCAATGGGAATACCATCCTCCGTCCTAAGCACCAGGAACTTTAATAAGTCATCTTTATTCTGAGGCAAAACGGAAGTTACCGTCTTAAACTCACCGTTAAAATATGCATGTACGGATTCCTCCCTGGTAAATGCCGCACTTTCCAGCCCTTCGCAGGAAAGCACCTCTTCAATTTTAGTATTATCAAAATCATCGGAAAACGTGACACTTATGTCATATTTTTGGATTGTAGTATATTGTCTGTCCGCTATACC
>JAZUIS010000097.1:0-10319 GCA_045642345.1 Lachnospiraceae bacterium | reverse complement strand
GACTTAACAAAGAAGCTGATAAAATCAGCAATTTCTGATAATAATGGCCTGGAGAAAATAGATTATACTAGCACCAAATATGCTCCTTTTTCCTTTTATGGTCTCAAGTAAATTTTTTGTATACGATGAGTCGTTAAATTGCTATTTTTATAAACCCAATAAACACGTAATTACGGAG
The DNA here is from genome assembly GCA_045642345.1 of Lachnospiraceae bacterium. Lineage (GTDB taxonomy): Bacteria > Bacillota > Clostridia > Lachnospirales > Lachnospiraceae > JAILLW01. The sequence goes on along the minus strand of JAZUIS010000097.1, from coordinate 10,141 downwards.
GAAATATGGCTGAGTGGGTATCACACCTTATTGTGGCTGACAGAGTACTTGAAAGATTACCAAAACTAAAGAGACATGAGTTTTGCGTGGGTAATATTGCACCTGACTGTAATATGCCAAATGAGGACGGAACGGACTTTATTCCTCCGAGAAAAGTAACTCATTGGATTACCGGTGAAAGAAAGACTGCGGCAGATATGCGGGCGTTTTATGACGAGTATGTGGTAAGAAGGCGTGAGCACATTAATTCTGAAGAAGAGTTGTCATTCTTACTTGGATATTATTCGCATTTAATTACCGATGCGGAACTTCAGCGAACAATCCGGGATGAAAAGCGTGTGGCAGCAGCCTGGCAAAGAGCCAAAGCTATTCCGGAACTTTTGAATAAGTCAGAGGGTATGGTTGAAGACTGGGATTCTTTTAAGAAACTTTATTCGGACAGGAAAGACCGCCAAAAAGATTTTTATGTAATAGAAAGAGAATATCTGGATAACCATCCCGAATCCGGGTATTTTACCGAGATTAAGGATATAAAAGAATTCCCGGATTATATTGACTATTTGCCGAAGAGGGCAATCGCGATGAAAGTGCCCATGATGTACTACATGCCGACATTGGAAGAGGGACAATATCCCTTTGTGGCTTTTTCGAGAGAAGAGTATGAGGGATTTCTCGACAGAGCCGTGGATATGGTTGTTGAAGCCATTTGCTGTACTCTTTAAGATAACTTCATGGAACAAAAATATATAAAGTGAAGAATAGATATAGAAGTGCAGCGTAGATGTAGAAAGCGAAGAATACCTATAGAAAGTGAAGTATGAATATGGAAACAAGATATTATGAAGTTGTAAGTATAGACGGAGATTATGCGAATCTTAAAAGAACGGATGCGCCTTCGGATGATTTGAAACTTGTGGCAAGAGCATTGCTTCCGGCAGACATTTACGAAGGCTGTCACCTTAAGTACGAGATGATGACGTACTATATGGATTAAGGTCGCAGAACACATGAACATGAGTTAGGACTGTGGAATGCACGAAATTATATGGCCTAGGCCTGCAGAACACACGAAATATATGAACTAAGATTATAGAATACATAAACCCATGATAAACACAACACTATGCTATATAGAAAAAGATAATAAATATCTGATGCTTCATCGGAACAAAAAAGATAAGGACTTAAATGCCCAGAAGTGGATAGGCGTGGGCGGCAAATTCGAACCGGGAGAGACTCCGGAAGAATGCCTCATTCGTGAAGTGTATGAGGAAACGGGGCTTTCACTGACATCGTATATCTTTGTGGGCGTAATAAGATTTGAGTCGGATGAGTATGAAGCGGAAGATATGTATTTATATAAAGGAACCGATTTTACGGGTGAACTTAAAGAAGATTGCCCAGAGGGAACATTGAAGTGGGTTGATGCTTCAAAAGTTCTTGACCTTCCCACCTGGGAGGGGGATAAGTATTTCTTAAAACCGCTGCTTGAGGGCAGGACGAATCTTAAAATGAAGGTTCGTTATGAAGGAAATACTTTGGCAGAATTTGTAGATGATACGACAGGAGGAATTGAAGAACAATGACGTTAAAAGATATAAGTACAGGACCTGAATGGATAATCTGGGTAGAATTCGGTATTTTTTTGATTATCAGTATTGTTCTGCTTTCGGGGCATGGAGCGAATCTGATTGCAGGATATAATACGGCAGCCGATGAAGAAAAGAGCAGGTATAACACAAAGAAATTATGTCGTGTTGTCGGTGCCGGGATAATGTTAATTACTGTTATGATTCTTATTATGGCAATTGGCGAGGCTGTGTTACCGGCGGCTTTTGCGACGGTATTTCTTGTTGTGACAGTGATTGATTGTATAACAATTATTGTATTGGCTAATACAATTTGCAAAAAGTAAATGCCACAAAAATAACAGTAATTGGAGGAATCACAGATGCCAAAATTAACAAAAGACGAGGAGTCAATTATTATAGCTATTCACAATGACCGTCATAACACTAACGAAGTGCTGCTAATAATGCCATGGGTGGTTGCTTTGTTTTTTTCGCTTATCGGGGTACCGATTATCGCGGTTGTTTGCGAAACTTCGTATGTGTGGAATATTACGCTGTTTATAGGACCGGTACTTGTTGTGACACTTATTCTTTTGGCGCGAGAAAAGATAATCTGTCGTGGCTTTTTAAAGGAAAGGGATATTAAAGACAAAGTCGAAATGTCTTGGTGCGCTTCGGAGATGTATTCCGTAGATGACGGCGAACGGATTCTTATGTTTGTGAATTCCGAAAACATGCCCATGATTGTCTATAACTGGTTTAAGGGACTGGGTGTACTAAAAGATGACTGCCTTAAAATGTGCAGAATTGTGTACGACAATCGGGCAGCCAGCTATTTTGCGGTTTCTATGGATGATCTGCAAATAACTGATGCGGTTTATGAAAGATTTGATAATGAAACGAAAAACAATGCCCGTTTTTCCGATTATGATGAGATGGGGCGGTTGGTGAATGTGAGATTATATGCCAGATTGGCCAAAAATCAAATGCAGAAGAATTAGGGTTGCGCAATGCTGCGCAACCTTTTCTTATTTTATGTGGGTTTATCTATTGACCGGGTTCACCGGCGGAAGTATCCTAAATATAGAGCAACCGGTTGCGCAAAACCCTGCACCATGCTAGGCTGATAATAGAGATAACTAATGTCTCGAACTAGCCTGACAAAAGAGATAACTAATGTCTCGAACTAGGCTGATAAATAATAAATGCAGCAGTAGCGCAAAGGGAGATACCATGGCAGACAACAAAAACACAACAAAGATAACAATTGAAGATATTGCAAATGCACTTAATGTATCAAAGACCACAGTTTCCCGGGCCATTTCCGGTAAGGGAAGAATCGGTACGGATACCAGAAGGCGTGTGCTTGAATATATTAAAGAACATGACTACAGGCCTAATTCCATCGCAAAGAGTCTTGCCGAATCAAAGTCATACAATATATGCTTTGTAATTCCGTCGGATAATGCAATTACAGAGTCGGTATTTTATCAAAGATGTCTGTGCGGAATTAATCAGGTGGCAGTTGAGAACGATTACGACTTGATTGTTTCTATGGTAAAAGGAGATGATTTGTCCCAGCTTAGCCGTCAAATCGAAAACGGCAAGGTGGACGGTGTAATCCTCGGAAGAACCAGTTCCTTTAACACAATAGAACAGTTCCTTCGCTCGAAGAATGTTCCTTTCGTAACGGTGGGATCTTCTGTTGACAGCAGTGTCATTCAGGTTGATAACGACCACGAATCGGCATGCAGCGACTTCACAATGAAACTGCTTAAAATGGGTATAAAGGATATAGCGTTAATAGGCGGCGATACCACATACATTGTTAATCGAAACAGATACAGAGGATTTGTAAGAGCGTTTGAAAATGCAGATATGCAACTTCACGATGAACTTATTTTCATTTCTCAAAATTCCAAGGATGATGTTGAAGAATCCGTTGAAGTTGCCATGGAGCGCGGAAGTAAATGCATTATTGCAATGGATGATGATATCTGCATCAAGGTAATAAATAAACTTCTGGGTGACGGTAAGAAGATACCGGAAGACATTATGGTTGCATCCTTCTACAACAGCTATATTATCGAAAATTCAAAGGTAAGTGTATCGGCTATAGATTTTGATGAGGTGAAGCTTGGAAATGTGGCGGCCAAGACACTTATAGATCAGATAAACGAAGAAGAACCCATAAAGAAGGTACTTCTGGGTTATGAAATCAAAATACGTGAGTCAACACGCTGCAGAAACCACTGAGAACGCACGTTGAACCGCAGACATAATCAGACTGCGAAGGCAATAGAAAAATAAGAAACAAAAATATATAAAGGAGAATGAAAATGGATAAGTTTATAGTAAACATTATTCATAGGCCGGAGATGGTTCCGGAGTATGCCGAAAAGGTAACGGGACACGGCAAGGAAGAGGATATTTCAAGAAAGGCACTGCTTACAGAGTCACTTGATATCTTTAAATTTCAGCAGGAAACTGCTCACAAGAACGGACTTAAAACAACAATACAAATGACATACGCGTCACTTTTTAATGATGAGGCAGTTGAAATCGCAAAGGCTGATCATGAAAAGTACGGTGATGAAATTGCATTATCACTGCTTGGTCTTCCCTGCAAGGAGTTTAGAGACAAGTATAAGACCAAGGACTTCTGCATCTGGATGTTTAGTATGGAAGACAAGAAGTCCATAGTTGATGATGTGTTTGGCAAGTTCAAAGACAGATTTGGTTTTTATCCGGAATCAACCGGCTCATACTATATGGATGCCGACCTTATTAATTACATTAAGGAGAAGTATCCTACTGTTAAGTGTGCTGTCGCAACATGCTGGGAGGAAGGCCCCAAAGCATATCATACCTGCAACAACTCATGGTATACCTTTATGGACGGCGGCCCCTGGGCACCATGGATTCCGTCAAAGCAGAATGTTCACGCACCTGCTTTGAATGAAAAAGAGGACAGCGGAATTGTTGCGATACCTCATCTTTCACGTGATTTGCTATCATGCTTTGACGGTAACGGTTCCAACTTCGGAACCCATCCCCAGAACGTGCTTCGCGGAATGATTTACGATACCAAGACCTGGGAGTACCCATATCTTTATAACTTAATAGACCAGTACAGATCATTGGAAAAATACAATAACGGCTACGCCTACAACATGATGTTCGTAGGACCGGGCTGGCTTAACAAGATGGGCAGATGGGAACAGCCCTATGAGCTTCTGGCCAAGTCATATAATGACGGCATGAAGTATTACGGCGACCTTAAGAAAGAGGGTAAGCTTACTGACATGACAATGGCGGAGCTTGCGGATTATTACAGGGACAAAAAGACATACACCGAGCCTGAGTGCGCTTTGTGGAAAGATATACTGTACGGTTCCGACAAGCAGCTTTTCTGGTACTGCGATCCCTTTATGAGAACATGTATCAACATGGACCAGTGCGGTGCAATCGTTGACTTAAGACCATATGCCGCCAAGCTTGAGTGGCCGGTGGGAATAGGCACAAAGCACGTGTGGGATGCCTCATACCCTTATCTTATTCAGGAGAAATACCGTGCCGGATATTTCACACATTATGCGGGAGAAGGTACCGTTCGTTCGGCCAAGGTTACCTATAACGGCGAAGAAGTTGATTTATGTCTTTGCAGAACCCATGCAAAGTTTGCGGAAGAAGATTTGCCCGCCGGGGACAAAGATATAAAATCCGTATCAAACAAAGAAGGAAATCCGCCCAAGAGACGTATACTTAACTTAGAACCTGTTGAACTTGAATTTAGCGACCTTACCCTTACTCTTGAAACAAAGGTTATATTTGACGAGGGTACGGGAGTTATTCGTCATGAAAGAAAGATAACTAAAATAAGCAATCCCGATGCGGAAGTTAGTATTAACGAATATATGGTAGCCTGCTACGGAACCACCGAATATTCCGATGATATGTCATCCGTAACATTATCTTTGAATGGTAAGAACACTGAGACGATTCAGTATGCATACAAGTGTCGTGAACTTAGTATGGAGGATGCAACCAGTGTTGAGGCAGTTATTCCGCCCGTTGAAACGAAGGTTACATTCGGCTGCGATAAGATGTGCAAAGATATAGAAACAGGTTGCGATAAGGCGGACGAAAGCATGGCAGCAGGAACCTCAAAAGGTACAGATGCAGTGGCAATCAAGACCGGATATATCAAAGAGGGTTACGCATTCAGCCCCATGTTTACTTTGGGCTATACATCAAAACTTAAGAAAGGTGAGGTGATTTCATCATGGCTCAAGCTGGAAAAGGCAAACTAAATTACAGATGTCCCTCGTGCTTTATGAGAGATATTGATATGGATATGTTTTACGATAAGGATAAGGATGAATACTATTGCCTAAGATGTCAGTATCACGGCAATGAAGAAGATGTCCTTGCCAAAAATGAAATGATAAGATATCGATATGGTGCAATGTATAAGCGCATAACGGATTTTGACTGATTAATTACTCCGGAATTTTATACCTGATTCCGGAGTATATTTTTGTACAAAAATATAAATACAAAAGTAGATATTCTGTGATAAAATATAACTTACACACGGGGGTGTGCAGGTATTTCACATATTACTCGAAAGGGGGCAATGCTATGCCGGAATTTGATAATGCAGTATTGGAGTGTTTTCTTAAGAACCAGGGACAGTTATTCCCGGAAGGTGATGTTTGTGAGGATTTGGATGATGCCAGAGAGTTCCTTGAGGAGAACTTTGCGGTTGTAGCCAATTCCCTGCAGGAGGTTATTGAGTACTTTGAAGAAGAAGGTCTTGATCTTGAAGGACTTGATGAGGACAGTATTCTTGAAGCAGATGAAGTATTTGAAGTCGGTGACGGAAGATACTTGATTTTAGAAGGTTAATAAGTTTGACCACCTATTGATGCGTGGTTGACATAACAATAATGAAATGAGGATTTAGTAGTGCATATTATTCTTTTATCAGGCGGTTCAGGAAAGAGATTATGGCCGCTTTCAAATGATGTTCGTTCGAAACAGTTTATTAAATTATTTAAGACAGATGACGGTAATTATGAGTCAATGGTTCAAAGAATGTATCGTCAGATTAAGGCTGTAGATCCTGACGCATCTGTCACAATAGGAACATCCAAGGCACAGGTTAGTGCCATTAATAATCAGGTAGGCATTAACGTAGGTATTTGCGTAGAGCCTTGCAGAAGAGATACCTTCCCGGCTATTGTTCTTGCAGCATCTTATCTTAGTGACTATGAGAATATTGATGAGAATGAACCTGTAGTTGTATGTCCGGTTGACCCGTACGTGGACGAAGATTACTTTAGAGCATTAAGAACTCTTTCGGATATTGCTGAGGATGAAAAGGCCAATATCGTACTTATGGGAATGGAACCTACATATCCGTCGGAAAAGTATGGATATATTATTCCCGATAATGACAATAATGTCAGTACAGTTAAAACATTCAAAGAAAAGCCCGATGCCGAAACCGCTGCTTCTTATATAGAGCAGGGCGCTTTATGGAACGGCGGTGTATTTGCTTTTAAGCTTAAATACATTCTTGAAAAGGCACATGAATTAATTGATTTTACGGATTTTTATGATTTAAGAGAAAAATATGCAACTCTTGAAAAAATCAGTTTTGACTATGCCGTAGTCGAAAAGGAATCAAGCATTGCAGTTATGAGATTCGGCGGTCAGTGGAAGGATTTGGGTACATGGAATACTCTTACAGAGGCCATGGAAGAGCCCACAATCGGCGAAGCAACTCTGGATGACCGTTGCCTTAATACTCATGTTATTAACGAACTTGATATGCCTATTCTTTGTATGGGCCTTAAGGATATAGTTGTAGCAGCTTCTCCCGAGGGAATTCTTGTTTCCGATAAGGATCAGTCAAGCTACATCAAACCCTATGTTGATAAGATCGACCAGCAGATAATGTTCGCCGAAAAGTCTTGGGGTAGTTTCAGAGTACTCGACGTTCAGGACGAAAGCCTTACAATACGTGTTACATTAACAGAAGGCCATAAGATGAATTATCACTATCATAACCGTCGTGATGAGGTATGGACCATTATCGAAGGTAAGGGAATCGTTACAATAGACGGAACAATTATGAATGTGGGCCCCGGAGACGTAGTTAAGATGCCAAAGGGTGTTAAACATACTATTGAAGCCATCACGGAACTTAAGGTTATGGAAGTTCAGCTTGGCAAAGAGATACGCGTTGACGATAAAGTTAAATGCTAAAGGCATTGAATGCCGGAAGACAAGATAAAGTTAAATGCTAAAGGCATTGAATGCCGGAAGACATTATTAAAGGGACTGCTAAGACAGTCCCTTTTTTTGTATCCTGATTTTTTGTATCCTGATTATCTGTAGCTGATTATCTGTATCTGATTATCTGCATCTGATTATTTATATCTTTATACGTCCTCAAGCTGTGAAAAATACAAATCATGTACTTTCTCATATTCTTTGGCGAATTGTTCTTCCTGACGAAGAGAACCGATATATGCGTGTGTATTGTTGGCAGTTTCGGGATGAACTCTTGAAATTGTGGCAATACCTATGTTTGAACATGTACCTGCAATTGAATCCATATTTGAAAGGACTTCAAGGAACAGGATGCCGGCTCTTACGGTACAAAGTCCTTCGCGAAGTCTGCTAAGATGATTATCGTGGAGGGTACTTGTTAAGTCACTCATAACATCCGTAAGTGGTTCTATGTGGTGTGAAGCATCTACGTTTCTCTTTTCAAAAGCGTCCTTGGCATAATCCATAATTGAATTAAGTAACAGGCGCGCCAACGAAAGCTCCTTAATGGCATTGGCTGTAAAGGTAATGTTTTCATCATGAAGAGATTTGGCAGCACGGGAAATATATACTGCAGTATCTCCCAAATGCTCGAACTCCGAAACAACCTTGTGGTACTGCGTCAGAATAACTATGAAATTATCTTCACTGATATGTGGCGATAACTGAACCAGGTAACTGTCCACACGGTCGGTCAGAAGGTCTATGTTTTCTTCTTCCTCCTGAATTAATTCATATGTTTTTTCATCATAGTGAGCAACTAAATCAATGGCAAGATTGATACTTTTGTATGAGGTCTCGACCATGGTCATAAGGGCATCGTAACAGCTGCGGAGTGCTAAGGCCGGAGTGCTGAAGAATACAGGGTTAAGAGCACTTAACTTATCGGCATACTTAAACTCCTTGGCAGGTTCGTCCTTGACGATTTTATGACTTAAGTTACGATATACTTTTACCATGGGAAGAAGCAAAATAGCGCATCCTAAATTAAATACGGTGTTGGTATTTGCAATACCGCCGGATCTAAGAGGCGTATCCCAGATAAAGTCCAGCAATCCCAGTGAGTGGGAAATGAGCACGGCAACAAGAACAACTACGGTTTCGCTTAAGTTAAACAGGATGTTAACGATACCAACCCGGCGGGCGTCGGATTTAGCACCGATCGAACACACGATAGCGGTTGTAACACAGTCACCGAGATAGATACCTATGATAACGCTGTATATGGCGTTGAAGGGAATGTCGCCGGCCATTGAGAATGCCTGCAAAATACCGATTGTAGCCGATGAACTTTGAAGTACGAAAGCAATACCAGCACCTGTTAAATATCCAAGGAACGGATTGTCACCAAGCTGGGTAAAAAGCTTATCGATTATTCCCGTTTCGGTAAAGGTAGAAACGGCACTTGTCATATTAAGAAGTCCTGAGAACAAAATACCGAAACCTACGGCAATATTACCGATGTTGTCGGATTTCTTGAACTTGAAGAACATGATCAAAGATATACCGATTATAAGAGCAAGGGGCGCCAAAGTGGATGGCTGGAAGAACTGAAGCCATGAGCCTTTTTCGGCATCAACGTCAAGCAGTCGAATAATCTGACCTGTTACTGTGGTACCTACATTGGCACCTATAATAATTCCAAGGGACTGGTCCAAAGATATAATTCCTGCCGCAACCAAACCTGAAGTGATAACAATGGTGGCTGTTGAAGACTGGATGATTGCGGTAACGGCAATACCCAGAAGAAAGGCTTTAAAATAGTTGTTCGTTACCTTCTCCATGGCAAGCTTTAAAGTTCCTGAAGAACCTTCCTTAAGGGAATTTCCCATAAGTCGCATTCCGTATAGGAACATGGCTAAACCGCCCATTAAAGAAATAATATTAAAAATAAGCATAATCGACTCCTGTTTTTCACATGAGATATGCGTTCGCACGCACAATTTACATTATATATTATTTATATGTACGGGGCAATATGCTCAGTTGTAGTGGCTCTGGCCTACGTGATACTTGGCAAGGGTATTCCGCGCTTAGTGGCTTGGCCTACGTGATACTTGGCAAGGGTATTTCGCGCTTAGTGGCTCTGGCCTACGTGATACTTGGCAAGGGTATTCCGTATTTAGTAACGGGCGCAAGGTTACCGGAGCAAAAGCCCACTGCAACCGGACATATTGCCCGTACAAAATGTATAATATATGGTAAAATGAGTGGGTGGTATGTAAGTA
>JAZUIS010000096.1:0-13433 GCA_045642345.1 Lachnospiraceae bacterium | reverse complement strand
TTCCAGAATATTCCAATTGGGATTTTCTTTAGCTATTTCATTAAATCCTTTTTCTCTTCCTATCTGAGCGGACGAACCGATAGTACCCTGTAATACAACAATGTTAATCTCTTCATTCTGCCGGTTTTGCCTGATAAGTTCATCTTCCAGCCACTTTCCGGCTTTATTTCCTTCTTCAATCATATTGGAACCAACATGGGTAACATACAATGATTTATCATCAACGTTAACGGATCTGTCCATCAAAATAACCGGAATATTGTTTTCTTTGGCTTCCTTAAGCACACTTTCAAACCCATCCTCCGTAACCGGAGCAAATACTATATAATCCACACCCTGTGAAATATAGTTTCTTATGGTTTTTATCTGATTATCCTGTTTCTGTCTTGCATTATTAAATATAGAAAAGAATCCGTTTTGTCGTGATAAAGAGCTCTGGATAGATTCGGTGTTAGCCGTTCTCCATACAGATTCCGATCCAAGCTGTGAAATTCCCACAACAATTAAATCATCGGATACCGCCTCTTCTTTTTGGCTGCTGGGAGACAGGAAATATCCTTCCGTCTCACCTATTACCATAATTGCAATAAGTACTATTATTATTCCCACCGAAAGGATAATATAGTTATTCAGATTTTTCATTATTATCCTCCGCCTTTTCTTTAATAATTGCCGGAATTGTAATGGAAATAATCGTACCTTCACCTTCCGCAGAATTAATAACCATTCCGTATTCGGGTCCGAAATTCATACGGATTCTTTCGTTTACATTGGCAAGTCCGAAGCCACTCTTTGTATCTTTACATTTATGCGAAATCTCTTCTCTTAAATTAAGTAAGGTTTCTTCGTCCATTCCGACTCCGTCATCGGAAACCGTAAGAATAATTTTATCCTGTTCCTTAATTCCGGTTACTGTGATAGTACCCTTAGCTCTCTTATATTTAATTCCGTGATAAAGAGAATTCTCAACCAGCGGCTGAAGGGTCATTTTTTGAATTTCATAATCATATATCTCGGGATCAATATTAATTTCATATTCGAGAATATCATGATATCTGACCTGTTGAATTCTAAGGTAACTTAAAATATGCTGTTCCTCGTCTTTAATAGTAATCATTTCCTGTCCCTTGCTTAAAACAAGACGGAAGAATTTGGACAAAGACATAACAACATCAATTGCCTTATCATTATCATTCGATTCAACAAGCCATACTATTGTATCAAGAGTGTTATATAGAAAATGAGGATTGATTTGTTCCTGAAGAAGACGAAGTTCCGCATGTCTCATTTTGGCTTCATCTTCCTTAATGGTATCCACCATAACCTCCAGATGCTCCGACATATCATTAACGGAATCGGCAAGCATCATGATTTCATCGTTTGTATCGATGGATGCTCTGGTTTCAAAATCACCATCCGCAATCTTTTCGGTAACTTCCACAAGTTCGCTTAGAGGCTTTGTCATATTTCTAACCATAACAACCGCCATGGCTATTACCAAAATAACATTTACCCCCGAAACAACCGCCCAAAACAGGATAAATTGATTAACTTTTTGATGTAACTGTTGCTGAAGAGATTCGATATCTTTGGTCTGATAATAAATAAAATACTGAATATCGTACTGAACCAAATCCGTCAAAATATAAATATCCGAATCAAGCATTGCCAGATTTTCATCATACTTACCGCCTGTAGACAGGTTTTCTTCTATAATCTTAATCTTGCCTTCGAGAGAATCCACATTACGAAGCAGTGACTTAAGCCAGGAACGGCTTTCGCCATCGGTATCATCCATTAACTTATTAAAATCGGCACGAAGTTCATTTATCATTACGTATGGATTTATAAGAGTTACATCTTCATCAATATTATCGAAATTAACGTATCCGACAACGAGTTTATATATACTCTCATCCATATTGTCTTTAAAATAGACATTATAATTGTTGGCAACTGTCATGTTGCCAACAATCTCTTCATAAGCTTTACTGTAATTTAATAATGAAAAAATAAGATAGACTGTGATAATAAGAAAAGGCACAACTGCCAAAACCACTATTGAAAGCAGCTTGTTGCTAAGAGGATATTTAATTTTGAAAGCTGTTTTTTCTTTTGACATAAATATACCCCACAGCTAAAAAAGGCTAGTTATCAAGATATACCCCTAAATATTCATACTTAACGTCTTCGTTATCTGCAATTTCCTGAGGTTTATCATCTACATATTCATAAACCGTAAATTCATAATCATCATCAATATTCAATCCCGATACTTCTTCCATCTTATTTTCGGGTACAAAGATATACATATCGGTATCATCATACTTAACACTGATAATTAAATAATTATCCGAATTTACAATATTCGATAAGGTTCCGACTATCGTAAATCCTGCATAAGGAGCTTCCACACTCTTAAAAGCCTTTTGAGTCGCATTAGAAGTCTCTTCTCCTTCGGTAGCTGCACTTTCGGCACTTTCATCATTCGAATATGTAGCTTCTTCTACATATGACGGAGCTTCACTTGCTGCTTCTTCATATGCAGTTTCTTCACATGCTGCATCTTCATAAGTTGCTTCTTCGCATACCTCTGCCTCACACGCTGCATCCTCGGCAGGTGCCGCATCAAAATATGTGGCTGAGGGAGCCTCGGCTGTTGCAGCATAATTTCTGCTTCCGCCGTTACTTATCATTGCAACCACAACAATAAGAGCACATGCGGCTGCACCAATAATTGCACTATATTTCAAAATGTTAACTTTCTTCTTGGGCTTTGCCTGTTCAAGAGAAACCACATTGTTATTCTTTCGCTCGTTATCAACAGCAGTGATACCGACCTCTATTCTACTCCAGAGATCCGGAACTTCATTAGCTATCTGCTGTTTGTATTCAATTTCAAGATTCTTCATAGAAGCCGCACCTCCTTAGTTTATTCATGGCTTCACGGTATCGCCACGTTACCGTACCCAATGGGATTTTCAAAATATCGGCTATTTCCTGGAATGTCATATCTGACAGAATTTTCATATCAACCACCTGTTTCTCCGGCGGCTTTAGTTTATCCAATGCTTCCTTTAGTGAAATATCACTTATAACCGTTTCTTCAATATTTTCATCGCTTTGAGGTTCTGATGCATTGGTAGTATCCGTTTCATCATCATTAACCTGAAAGCTTTCCAAGACTTCCCGTCTGTTTTTTCTTAAAAAGTCTATAGCCATATTTCGGGCTATCGTTGCCAAATATCCTTTGTGACCTGTTCCCGACTTATAATTCCCCGCCGTTTGATAGAGCTTAATAAAGAATTCACTGGTAATATCTTCAGCATCTTCTTTGCGGGAAACAATACCCAGTATGACCTGATAAATATATGAAATATATGCTTCATATATCTGCTTTAAAGCATCATGGTCACCGGAAGCAACTCGCGCCATACAGCTATTAAATTGTTCCTCGCCCAATTAAGACTCCTTTCTTCAGTCTTAATTCGTTCTAATATAGATACGAATATGACTAATGATTTTTATGGTAATTTCATCGCGAAATTATATATTTATATATTGGATTTCCCATTGCTGAGAATCGTTGCTCATATTCTGTCATAATATTACCTTCATTCATGGTACTGTCCTTATGAAGGTCATAAGTTACCGCATCAAGATTCCAGCCTGCTTCTTTAATTTCATCAAGTGCAAACATAAATAAATCATGATTATCTGTTTTAAATTCTATTACTCCGTCGGGCTTTAAGAAAGAATTATATCTTTGTAAAAACTGACGCGAAGGCAAGCGGCGCTTGGCATGCCTGTCTTTGGGCCATGGATCGGAAAAATTAAGATAAATTCTGTCTACTTCGGAAGGCCCGAAAACATCGGCTATTTCTTCTGCTTCCATACGAATAAACTTAAGATTGGGAAGGGGAGCAGCCTCCTGCTTCTGAATTGCTCTAAGCAGAACACTGGAAAACTTCTCTATTCCAACATAATTAATATCGGGGTTAAGTTTTGCCAATTCATAAATAAACTGGCCTTTACCCATTCCGACTTCTATACGAACAGGGTTACTGTTTCCGAATATTTCCTTCCAATTGCCCTTAGCTTCTTTAAATTCATGAACTACGAATTCACTTTCGGCTATAACGTCTCTGGCACCGGGTATATTTCTTAAACGCATAATTAATTCTCACATTTCCTTGTAAAGTCGACTTCCTTTGAGTAAACTAATAGTTATGAAAAAGCGACTTTTATGTGTTTGCTTAGCATTAAGCATCCTCTCATATAATAGCATAACTGTCTTTTGTGAGCCACAAGAACAGGAAATTGATTCTACAGATTTCGTTGCAGACTCAACTATAGATACCAACGAAATTCCCAACTGGCCTACAGGTCCGGAACTTGATGCCGAAGGCGCTATTTTGCTTGAAGCCAATACCGGTGTTATTTTGTATGCCAAAAATATACACGAGCATCTGTATCCTGCCAGTACCACTAAAATGATTACCGCATTACTTGCTGCCGAAAACAGTAAGATGAATGAAATGGTTGATTTTTCATATGATGCTGTTTTCAGCCTTGAACCCGGAAGCTCCAATATGGGAATCGATCCCGGACAGTCTCTTAGTATGGAACAATGTTTGTACGGATTACTGGTAGCTTCCGCTAACGAAGTTGCCAACGCCATAGGAGAACATGTAGGCGGTTCCATGGATGGTTTCGTTGATATGATGAATAAAAAGGTTCAGGATCTGGGATTAAAAGATACACATTTTACCAATACAAACGGACTTTTTAATGAAGAACACTACACCAGTGCATATGATTTGGCCATAATTGCCAAAGAATTTTTTAAAAACGAATACTTATCCAAAATAGGAAATACCGCTTCTTATCATTTTACCCCTACATCAACTCAGCCTGATGATTTCTATGTGAGAAATAAACACAAACTGATTAACGGAGAAATTCCCTATACCGGCATTAAAGGCGGAAAAACCGGATATACTTCGGAAGCCGGCGAAACTCTTGTTACATGTGCCGAACAAAACGGTATGATGCTTATTTGTGTTGTATTAAAAGAAGATTCTCCCAACCAGTTTTACGATACCGTTAAGCTCTTTGATTACGGATTCAGTAACTTCGTGGTTACAAATGTGGCCGAAAACGAAAACAAATTTTCAATTAAAAACAGTAATTTCTTTCCGACTACCGTTGATATTTTAGGAAATTCAAATCCGATTCTTGAACTTGATGAGAATAATAACATCATCATGCCCAAAAATATAACCTTTGACGAAATAGAAACAACATTAGACTACGAAACCGATTCCCCGGAAGATGTTGCATACATTGAATATTCTTATCACGGAGCATATTTAGGTTTCGGCAGTGTCAAAAAACGTGAAAACAAACAGGAGGTATCCGCTTTTGATGTGGACGGGGCAATTGTTACCCGTGAACCGGAAATAATTGAAGAACGTGAACAGCCTATTTTTATCAATGTCCTTAAAATAGCAGATAAGGTTTTGTTTGTTGCTACCTGCCTTATACTTTTAAGCATAGTAATATCAATATTTACAAACACCAATATCATGGATAATATGAAACGGCACAAAAATTCTCGTCCTAAAAGACGTAAAGAAAAGGATAAGTTGAAATTCTAGTGTCATTGTGATATATTAGCAACGGTGTTTTATTACGGCGTGTGGCTCAGTTTGGTAGAGCGCTGCGTTCGGGACGCAGAGGTCGCAGGTTCAAATCCTGTCACGCCGATTAAATTAAGAATCAAAACTCTTAGATTACCCGTCTAATTTGTTCTAATTCATACTTTTTCAAAAGAAATCGACTCATCGTTATTAAAATCCGGCAAGTAAAGAACAATCTTATCTCCGTTGGTCTGCGTAAACATATTTTTAAAGTAATAATCAGAGTCTCCGATACTTATCGCAAGTGTGTCGGACTTGTCGTATCTCCACGCCTTATTGTCAAAAAGAAAAACATATGTACCTTCGCTTTTTCCTGCCGGACAGTTCAAAGCCTGCGCCAGTTCTTCCGAAAAGTCTACAACTATGCTCTCACCGTCTCCGCTAAAGTACAAAGAACCATATTCGGAAGTAAACTCTCCGTCAAGGTTAGCAGGCCAGGAAGTATCATCTCCCGGCGGATTGTTTTTGTATCCACATGACATCATTATAAATACAGTAGTTAATATAGCTATTGCCGATATTATTCTGCTTTTTCTCATTTTACATTATCCCCTAACTTTAGCTGTGTTTGGAATTCTTGTCTTAATATATTCCACTACGAAATCATAGTCCTTATCATACGCGTAAATTTGATTATGGCTAAGAAGGGCATCCAGTTTAATGGTATGAAATCCCCGAAGAACTTTCATTTTTTTTACTTTTGAAAATTCGGATATAGTTTCTTGCTTGGTTGCTGCCAAAAGACCCGTTCCTGATGTTCCGGGATTTTGGGCCACAGCACCTGCTAATGCCGTAAGCCACCCCATAGCTTCTGCTTTCTTAAACTGCTTAGCCATATGGATATGCCTTATTCCTTCTTCATTCATTTCAAAAAGAACTATATATTTCCAACCATAGATACCTGCCAGAATTAAATATGCCACAATCGATAAAACAAACAAAATAATAGCCGGTAGCATCAATGCTTTTGTTTCATAAACATATGCTCCTACCAATCCTTTATCCTTAATGGAAAACAATCCGAAAAACAGCCACATCCCTATCAAAACAAGCGCGAATATCTTCAAAATTGTCAACAGTATAATAGGGTTCTTCAACATGCTGAATTCATAAACCCATCTATATTTTCCGTCTTCGCATAACTTTATTTCTTTCAAATTGTTATCCATAAAATCCCCCTTTATTCTTCAGGTACCGCAACCTCTTATAATTCTCCAATAAATACAAGTTCCATTAAATAATCGCCATAAGATTCATTACTATCATCATATGTTGATGTTTCGCCGTCCGTATCTGTTTGCACTTGATGAGTATTCTCGGTATACTTCGGCGTAACTACAAGATATATATGCATAACATAACACTCTCTGCCGTCTAGCTCTTCCAGGGCAAGATATGAATCATTTCCTCGCGTATACTGGCTGTTGGATTCGGTAAGTTCGCCCGAATATGTGGTCTCTACCGAAGTTCTTCCATACTCATCCGAAGTAGAGATCTCCATATATCCGTTACAGTCGGCATGGAAATAATCAACATTTATATGAGCAGAAGTACCGATATCACCATTCAGACTTCCCTTAAGTTCAATATTGGAAACATTCCAATCTTCGCCAAATGTGATAAGTGAACCCTCTACATCACCGGCTGCGGCAATGGCCTTTTCCATCTCTTCTTTGCCCATATGGTAGCTACTATTGGTACCCTTTATTGTGAATGTTCCATCGGAAATATCCACATAACTTCCCACAAACGAATCAGCAAGCGGTTTTAGAACCTCACTGCTGCCGAATTCATCCCTTTTAACACTGTCACTGTAATATGTAAAGCGTACCGGCCGTTCGGAGTCGTTAGCTGCAATAACTTCTTCCGTCTCATCCGGATAGTCCTCAGGCTCAGCTGAAATATCCTCTTCTTCCGGCTGTTCTTCACTTTCTTCATGAAGCATCAAAACCCCGTAAAGCTTAGGATATCTTCCGGAATTATCGGTTTTGAAGCAAACTTCACATGTATCGATAACTTCCTCAAAATCCCCATTTGTTTTAACAACTTCAAGGGTAGTACCCGCATTAGCCATAAGATGTCCCAAGAAGGTAAATCTGATTGCGCCGCTACCTTCACTATTAAGAGTGGTCTGCCACTTTTGCGGATCATCAACCTTGCCGTTAATATCCTTGAATCTAACTACGCAATCCTTATACTTTGAAAAGCCCATCCCCGAATAATCGGTACAAACTCTTATCGTAACAGTCTGGTTCATCTGCATAATAAAGTTATCATATTCCTGCTGATAACTTTCAAGAAGTTCCGTTCTCCTTTGCATACTAAGAACCCTCAAGATATTGGGCATTGTTTCATTCAAAGTACTCTTGTAATCATCGCTTATTTTCTTACGAAGCGCATCATTAAGTCCACCCTGAACTGCTGCTCCAAATGCTGCTCTATCCTCATCAGTCATCAGACTGTCAAGATACTCGGGACCCATCTGATCGGCCTTTTCCCAAAACTCATTGACATAGCTGTCTATTTCGGCTTCCATTTCCTTCTGTCCGCCACCATTATTGATAATATCTTTAAAAATTCTTAGCCAGTCTGCCGCAGAACGATATCCTCCATCCGTTCCCTTATTTTGATAGTACTTTTGATAAGCCGAAAAGTATACTTTTTCCCGCCCCTCAATTGCTTCTGCATAAAAAGCATCAAGGGCATATTCCAAAAAAGAAACTCCCATCAGGTAAACATTAAGCCCATAGGATCCGAACTCAGTCGATTCTGCAAGGAGCGCAAGTACAGTATCAATCGCAGTTCTGGATGCTTCTCCTGCTGCCTTATCAGATCTCCATCCGCTGTTGGCAATCGTATCACCGAGCTTAATCGCCGCCACACCAAAATTAAGGCGATTCAAGGTCTTTCCCGCTTTCTCAAGAAAAGCTGACGGGTATTTTGAAGCAAACTTATCATTAATACTCGAAGCCTTAAGTGCAGGACCATACTTTACTTCACCGGGCATCAAGGTACCTGCTTTTCCCCAGTTGGTATTCATTATTTCACCGACGGTTCCGATATTTCCCTTGGTAAAGATAAAGTCTCCCGCGCCTTCCGCAACAGTGCTCACCGCGCCTTCGTATAGTCCGGCCGCACTTACCAGATTTCCGGCCACGAAACCTCCGTCACTTAATCCGTTAGCAATATCCATCGCCATGCTAAGATCACTTTCGGCCATCCGGGCAGCTTCCATGTACTCAATCATCATATTAAGATCAGCATTTTCTTCACCACTAATCATGTCATCGGCAAAGACATACGCCAGCATCGCATTGCTCATTCTTTCGTTGTTCACGGGAAAACCGCAATACTTTGAAAGATGAGTTGTATATATGGTTAGAATTCCTGTTTCCCAATCATAGTAATGAGGAATCGGATGCATCTGCCCGTTTTCATCTATATAACCGGCTCCGGCAATTTCGTTTTCGTTAAGTTTCAATGGCATATTGATATATATCATTGAGTCCGAAGTAATTCCGTCAATTTTGCAATCCACAATAGTAAGCGGCACCTCTACTCCGGCGAAATCACAATTAACCGGTCCCTCCGATTTTGATATATATCCTGTGTGGTCTTCATCTAACATACCGGGTTCTACTGCCAAAGATATACCCTCTCCGAAAATGGTATTATTGTCACTTCCAAGTGCCTCTTCCGCTACCGGTATAAGTTCATAATCATCAATTGAAATACTATAATCCTCATCAACTATACGAAGCTCATCATAATCACTGTCCGTTTTTTCGACATTCTGGGGCTTATTAGTGGTCGAGGAAGTGTATACGTATTCCTCTTCCGGTGTATGTTTTTTACGCAAAAATCCCGGTTTAAAAAATGCTGTGACTATGAGAACAATCACCATAAGAAATGCTATTATGGGAAATAACCGTTTCTTTTTGCCCTGCTTACTATTTGTCTTTTGGGCATTTTCATACTGTATTTCTTTTTGTCTATTTTCTATAAATTCCTGTGTCCTGTTAACTTTAGGCCTTTTGGCCGCATTGTTTGCAGTTCCGCAATCGGTACAGAATTTAGCATTGTCATCAAGTTTTTTACCACATTTGCTACAGTATTGCATTTTATCCCTTTCATTTTGAACAATTAAAAATCTTTAATAATTAGCGGACATCAATATTGTATAACTATTTATATTAAGAAAATAATATCACAAATCATCCTAGATTTATTAGTGAATATCCATACCAACTTTTAGTTTTTATTCTATGTTGGACTGTGTTATTATTAACTTGGTAGTTTCTATGAAACGGCAGTGTCATAGTTAAGGGGAATAACATGGGCGATTTATTTGACAGAGCGGTACATCCGTTGTATGCCGTAATGGCTTTTATAAGTGCATTGATTGTTATCATTTTACTAATATCGGGAATGTCTAATCGCAAAGGCATTAAGAGTAACCACAAGATGATTTTTTACTGGGTTATTCTGTTTTGTTTGCAGGATGGTATCTGGGGACTTTTCGCATCGCATACTTTCCGTAACGATACGGCTCTCTTCGTTTTATCCAATGTTTTCCATCTTTTTGCAATGTTTTCTTCTTTTGTCTGGACTTTATATTTTTTGTCCAGAATCAAAACGAATATCAGTCATTACAAAATATATACTTTCTTCTCGGGAGCTGCTGTCTTGGTACAGCTTGTTATGCTGATTTTTAATATGGCTAACCGTTTTATGTTCTACGTCGACGAAGACGGATGGTATCAAACTACCAATTACAGATCCATATTATTTTATCTGCAATTTGCAACATACATTTTCATCGGTATCGTATCTTTAATAGGAACAGCCAAAGCCGGCCAAAAAGATGCCCGTGTTAAGCTGTTTGCTATTTTTTCAGTGAATTTATCTCCGTTGCTGTTCGGAGTATTCCAGCTTATTTACCCCGATGCACCAGCGGATTCCATCGGATTTTCGATAGCGTGTATTATTATCGAATTATTCCTGTCCAAAGATTTTGAAGAACAGGTATATTCCCTTGAACAAATGCAGGAAGAGCTGAATACGGCTTTGAAATCTGCAGAATCAGCCAATAATGCCAAAACTTCATTTCTTTTTAGTATGTCACATGACATAAGAACTCCCATGAACGCTATTCTGGGATTTACAAGAATTGCCGAGAAGCATATAGACGATAAAGAACGTGTTCTTGACAGTCTGAATAAAATAAAAGTCTCCGGCGCACAATTGATGAACCTTATTAATGAAGTTCTTGAAATGAGCCGAATCGAATCCGGCAAAATTGAAATAAGCAATGAACCCACAGACCTTTCATGTGCCTTGGACGAAATCGATCCCATGCTTAATGCTGCAGCTATCAGCAAAAGTATTGAATACAATGTCTCTTATCGAAACATCAAAGACAGATACGTATGGGGCGACATTATACATCTGAACAGAGTTCTGGTTAATATCATCTCAAACGCCATTAAGTACACACCTTCGGGCGGAAAGGTAAACGTCCTTGTGGAACAGCTCAGTCACCCCGTAAATGGCATGGCTGATTACTCTTTTACAGTTAGAGATAACGGTATCGGTATGAGCAGTGAATTTATGGAACATCTCTTTGAAGAATTCTCAAGAGAACAGACAAGTACCGTAAGTAAGCAGGAAGGTACCGGCCTTGGTCTTTCCATTGCTCAAAGAATCACCGACTTAATGGGCGGTAAAATTGATGTGGAAAGTGAAGTTGGAAAAGGTTCAAACTTCAGACTGACCCTTTCACTTAAGACATTATCAAGAAAAGAATTTAACAAGTATTTCGGCAAAAATGAACTAAGCGCTTCAAATGACAAAACCCATAACAATTCATTTGTCGGAATGAAAGCTCTTCTTGTTGAAGATAATGAACTTAACCGGGAAATTGCTACGGATATACTTAAGGAGTTAGGTATAGAAATAACAGAAGCAGAAGACGGTACTTTTGCCGTTGATATAATAGATAAAATGTATAAAAAGGGAATAAAAGAAGATTATTTCGATTTTATACTGATGGATATTCAAATGCCCGTAATGAACGGATATGATGCAACAAAAAAAATAAGAGCCCTGGATGATCCTTATAATGTTCATATCCCTATCATTGCCATGACGGCCAATGCCTTTACGGAAGATATAAAAGTAGCCTTTGAATGCGGAATGGATACACATCTTTCAAAGCCTATCAATGTTGACATGTTAATAGAAAAACTTTCGGATTTAACTGGCAATAAGTAGTTTCTCAATATTTACTTATATCTTTTTACTATTATGTGTTATAATGCTATCTTGTTTGAAACAAGGTAGCATTTATTTGGGTAAAATATATGGAAACAGTATCAATTTTAAGAGATTTAGCAATTATCATATTATTTGCCAAAGCCTTCGGACTTTTGGCCCGCAAATGTAAAGCCCCGATGGTTGTAGGTGAAATCCTGGCCGGTATTATAATAGGTCCGTTATTGGGTTTTGTGCACGAATCGGAATTCATAACCAATATGGCCGAAATCGGTGTCATTCTTATTATGTTCTCGGCAGGTCTTGAAACAGATCTTAAAGAGCTTAAAAAATCGGGACTTGTGGCTTTTATTGTGGCATGTGCAGGCGTATTTATTCCTATGCTTGGCGGAACAATATTATATCTTTGTTTTTACGGATTCGACGGTTTCGGAACAGAACAGTTCTTTAAAGCACTGTTTATCGGCTCAATTATGACAGCTACTTCCGTAGGAATTACCGTAGAAACTCTAAAAGAACTGGGTTACCTAAACGGACGTATCGGACAGACTATTTTAAGTGCCGCTATTATAGATGATGTTATCGGAATTATCGTATTAACCTTTGTACTTGGATTTAAAGACCCTACCCAAAAACCTGTAAATGTACTGATTTCCACAGTATTATTCCTGTTAATTGCAGTTGTTGGTGGATATATTTTTTATAAATGCTTTAAGCGTGTGGATAAAAGATATGAACATACAAGACGTATACCCATCATTGGATTCGCATTATGCTTCATAACAGCATATGTTGCCGAAAAGTATTTCGGAATCGCCGATATTACCGGTGCTTATGTGGCCGGTATTATTCTTTGTAACATAAAGGATGCCGATTACATAGACCGTAAAGTTACTGTCAGCAATTATATGATTTTCGGACCTATTTTCTTCTTCTCAATCGGACTTAAAACAAATGTTACGGCAATGACAAAGGATTTGCTTATGTTTAGTATACTGTTCGTTGTGGTAGCAATGATTACGAAAATAATAGGATGCGGTTTCGTAGCAAAATGCTTTAAAAACAAGAATATCGATTGTCTGAAAGTCGGTGTGGGAATGATGACACGCGGCGAAGTAGCCTTGATTATCTCCAAAAAGGGTGAGAAACTCGGAATCATTGATTCAACCTATTTAATTCCGGTTATCCTTTTGATAATCATATCAAGTGTACTGGTTCCCATATTACTTAAGATTCTGTATACCAAGGCACCGGATCCCGAAACAAATACAAATTAAAAAATTAAAAGGACGATTACTCGTCCTTTTTTTTGTTATCTTTACACTGCATCATGCAATGACTGCAATCCCCGCCGCAGGAAGACTTCCCGCTCTTTTTATCTTTTATTATCTTAATTATGGCAGTAATTACAATAGCAATAAGTATTGCTCCCACCAAAACAGTTCCCCAATTATCTGT
>JAZUIS010000095.1:0-12344 GCA_045642345.1 Lachnospiraceae bacterium | reverse complement strand
ATCTGTCACTTGATTTTTCGACCGGATATATATAAGCGGAAGGATAGCCGCTCTTAATGGTTATTATTTCATTTGCATTGGCGGCACCAATAAGCAGGATTTTTGTAGGATATCTGTTTTGCAACAGATTATTACAATTATACACAATCATGGATAGGTTGGTGGATTAATTTACAACAAATTGATGTTATAATATTTATTAAGGTAAAAAGCAATAATAATTTTGGACACAGAAGGAGTATATATGGCGTATAGTGAATTTGAGTTTATAGAAAATCTGCATAAAATTGCTGAAAGTGATCCACAAAGACCGGCACTTTTTTATAACGATGGAGCAGATTGTTTGTCATACAGGGAACTTGATTGTCTGAGTTCTGTGATTGCCGGAAAAATATGCAATCTGGGAATTGGGCCGGGTACTGCTGTTATTGTTATGATGCGCCGAAATGAACTTTCAATAGCTGCTGAAATCGGAGTTTTGAAGGCAGGAGCCGTATTTGTTCCGATTATACCTTCTTACCCGCAGGAGCGTGTTCAATTCATAAGTACTGACTGCGATGCAAAGCTGCTGATTGATGAAGACTTTTATACAGACATAGCTAAGTATATTTCTAAAGATAATTCTACCAATTCTTCAGAGTGCGGGATGGATTTTAATCCTGTGCCCCCATTAAAAGAAAAAGTGATGATTGTATATACATCGGGTTCTACAGGACATCCGAAAGGCGTTGTATACGATATTGCTGCATATAATATGAGCGTTTGCAGACTCGCAACGCATTTTGAAGATCTTCCTACACTCAATTTTTGTTCTTTTGCACCTATGGCCTTTATTGCACATATGCTCGAATATGCTGCAGTTTATGCCTGCGGTGGGACGACCCACATTACTTCGGACGAGGTCAGGATGAACCCCGTAAAACTGGAACGGTATTACAGGGATTACAGAATATCAGTAGGCTTCATTTCTTCGAAACTGTACTGTATGTTCAAGCAGGAGTTGCCTGATCTGAAGAGAATTATTCTCGGAGGGGAGAAGATTTGTAATTTTGATCCCAAAGATATGAACGTGACTGTTATCTATGCTCAGACAGAGGCAACAGACATATCAAGTTATCAAATAGATATCGCCAGAGAGGAAGCTTTTATTGGAACACCCCTGCCGGGAACCGAAATATATATTCTTGATGAACAGGGACACGATGTCGGATTCATGAAGGAAGGAGAGATTTGCGCCAAAGGAATATATCCGAGGTCATATCTGAATCTGCCGGAGGAGACCGGGAAAACCTTTGAAGAAACAGAGGACGGAGAGGTGATTGTTCACACGGGTGATATCGGAATGCGTTATGAGAACGGAGTTATCCGGTACTTAAACCGTCGTGATTTTATGGTAAAGATCAATGGAAACAAAGTTGATCCCAGCGAAATTGAAATTGCGATGAAACGCATTCCCGAAGTGGAAGATGCTATCGTAAAAGGTTTCGAAACAAAAAATGGAAGTGTTAATTTATGTGGCTATTATGTTTCGGATCAGGTATTTGAGACAGAGGAGCTAAAGCAATTACTTGGGCGATCTTTGCCTTATTATATGGTTCCGAATTATTATGTCAGGATAGATGAAATACCAAAAAACAGCAATGGCAAACCGGACAGGTCGGCACTGCAAAAGCCCGATATGGATGTGTATAAGAGGGAGTATGTTCCGGCTGCTACGCAAACAGAGCAGGTACTGTGTGATGCATTTGAAGAGGTGCTCAACTGCGGTACAGTCGGAATCAATGACAGCTTCTTCGCTCTGGGCGGAGACTCCATAACAGTTGTCAGATTCCTTGATACTGCAAATACGCTGCAGCTTACGTCATCGATGATTTTTGAAGGTAGGACGCCGGCAGGAATTGCGGCACTGCTTGAAGAGAAGAATGCCGATGAAGCGAGAATAGAGCACAGCGAATCAATTTATGAAGAATGTCCTCTTTCAGAAGCCCAAAAGGGTGTTTATTTTGAATGCATTAATGACTTACAGTCACTAAAATACAACCTCCCCGCATTCATTCGTCTTGCCGAAAATATCGATGAAAAGAGATATTCTGATGCAATAAAACTGGTTGCTCGAAAGCATCCCGCATTTTTTGCGACGGTGACCATTATAGACGGAATACCTTCCATGAAATTCCGGGAGCATGAAGTTCGGGTGAAATTTACCGAAGCCGAATCCCCGGAACTGGCGAAGCTTGATTTTGTTCGCCCATTTGACCTGGAGGAAGGACCTTTATACAGATTTGAAATATGCCGTATAGGGGATGAAAGAATATTCTTTATGGATATTCATCATATTATTTGTGATGGCACATCAATTAATGTGCTGGTGTCGCAGATTGAAGCTGCATATGAAGGTTTGGAGATTCCTGATGAGGAACTTACGTTATACGATGTGGCTATGGCGCAAGAGAGCCTCTTTGAGAGCGTGGAGTATCATAAAGCGCAGGAGTTCTTCGCCCATAGACTTGAAGGTGTGGAAGAATTTGCTGTACCGGAATCCGATATTTTGGAAACATTCGAAAACTCAGAAACCAAGGCTGTGTCCGGACTGTTATCTGTGAACCTGACCAGCGTCAATGAGTTTGACGTAAGGGAGGTAACAGATTTTCTTAAAGAATATGATATTACGGAAAATACACTTTTTATGGGTGCATTTGCCATTGCTTTGTCCTGTTTTGTGGGTTCTGATACCTGTGGGTTCGTAACAGTTAACAATGGACGCCATGATACGCGGCTTAGTCAGAGCATAGGGATGTTTGTCAAGACACTTCCGATGTGTGTAAATATCAGAAGAGATATGACCGTAAAGGAATTCTTATGTGAGCTTCAGAACGATTTCTTTAAGACGATGGAGCATGACTGTATTTCCTTTGGAGAACTGGTATCCCGGTACAAGGTTAGTCCGGAGATTATGTTTGTATACCAGTCGGAGATGCTTAATTGCATTGAAGAAATCAAGGTTAATGATACTCTTGCCAAAATCACTGCAATGATGTTTAAAGAACAAAACGGCTACAGACTGAACCTGAGCTTTTCGGGCAATGAGTATTCCGAGAATTATATGGTAAGCTTTGGCGAGTGTGTAATGACTGTAATTAAGTCATTAATGAGCGCAAAGCAGTTGAAGGAAGTAGTATTGCTGCCTGCGGCACAGAAGGATGTATTAAAATCATTCAATGAAACCGAGTCGCCTTATGACCTTGAGGAAACGGTTGTTGATATGTTCAGAAAGCAGGCTGTGGCTAATCCGCAGAAGACTGCTGTAATATACAAAGATAAAGAATATACCTACAGCCAGGTTAACACACTATCAGATAAAATTGCCCTGTACTTAATAAATAAAGGAATCAAAAGTGGGGATGTTATAGCGGTTCTTATTAACCGAAGCGAATATATGCCTATTGTCTCATTGGGAGTATTGAAATCAGGAGCGGCATATCAACCCCTTGATCCTTCGTATCCGGAGGAAAGACTTGGATTTATGGTACAGGATACCTCGGCGAAGCTTTTAGTTGCCGACCGGGATATTATATGCAAACTGTCGGACTGGAAGGGTAATGTGCTGCTTACCGAAGACATACCGTCCCTGCCCGATACAGAGGGCAACATGCAGTCTGTTCTTTTGGCGGCGCCCAAGCCTGATAATCAATTTGTTATTCTATATACCTCGGGTTCTTCCGGAACACCCAAGGGCGCTATACTATGCCATAAAAACATCATGGCATTCTGCCATCAGCATATAAAGCGCCTTGAAATAAATGAAAGTTCAATTGTTGCAGCCTACGCAAGTTATGGATTCGATGCCAATATGATGGATACTTATCCGACACTTTGTTCCGGTGCAACCCTTGTCATTGTTCACGAAGAAATTCGTCTTGATATTACCGCAATACTTAAATACTATACAGAGCTTCGCGTGACGCACGCATTTATGACTACGCAGGTCGCCCGTCAGTTTGCCATGTGTTGTGACAGCCCCTTTATTAAGTATCTGTCTCTTGGAGGAGAAGCGGTTACGCCGGTTACTCCGCCTAAGGGTGTGAAACTTATTAATCTGTACGGGCCGACTGAGTGTACGGTCTATGTTACTGCTTTTGAGATGGGAGACGGTTACAGGCGTGTTCCAATCGGTAAAGCGGCAGAAAATACCAAATTATATGTTGTTAATGAGAACGGACAGCGGCTTCCTTTAGGAGCCCCTGGCGAACTGTGGGTTGCCGGTCGACAGGTTGCTAAAGCATATCTCAACCTTCCCAAGAAGACCTCAGATGTATTTATTGACAATCCTTTCGATGCTGAAGAGGGTTACGAGCATATTTACCGTACAGGAGACGTGGTTCGTATTCTGAAGGATGGGATTATTGATTATATCGGAAGAAATGACGGGCAGGTCAAAATCAGAGGCTTTAGGATAGAACTTACGGAAGTTGAAGAGGTTATCAGACGCTTTAAAGGGATAAAGGATGCTGCAGTAATTGCATATTCCGTTTTGACGGGAGGTAAGGAAATAGCCGCATATGTTGTATCCGATGAGCCTGTGGACGTTCATGCATTAAAAGATTTTATCAGAAATGAAAAGCCCGCTTACATGGTGCCTTCGGTTATTATGCAGATTGATAAGATACCGCTTAATCAGAATCAGAAGGTGGATAAGAAAGCACTTCCCAAGCCTGAGATAGTAAGTGAACACAGAGAAGTATCCGGCCCTTCATATGACAACGCGATTTGCGCCAAATTAAAGGAGATTCTAAACTCAATATTGGGTGAAAATCAATATGATAATTCAGAGGATTTGTCATATTACGGTTTGAATTCATTGGGAATAATAAGGCTTGTTTCGTGCATAAATAATGAGTTCAAAGTGACCTGTGATGTGGCAGAATTGCGTAAAGAGTGCACCATAAGACTTCTTGAAGAAAAAATCATAACAGGACTTCTTGCGAAGCAATCACAGAATTCTACCGCTTCAACCAAAAGAGAGCGGGCAGATATAGTACCTTTGTCGGGAGCTCAAACAGGCGTATATGCAGAATGCCTGAAAAATCCCCTGGATACAAAGTATAACATTCCGTTTTATTTACAATTCTCGCCGGATATGGATGCAGATAAGCTGTCTGAAGCTGCAAAACATGTGCTTTTGGCTCACCACAGCGTGTTCTCATCAATAATAATAGACGGTGAGAAAATATGTCTGAAAAGAGCAGAGGACTACAGCCTTGATATTCCTGTAATAACACTTTCCGAGGCCGAACTTAAGGATTACAGGAATCAGTTTAGCAAGCCCTTTAACCTTATGAATTCAAGGCTTTTCAGAATTGAGATAGTCAAGACGGAAAAGAGTGTATATCTTTTTAATGATTTTCACCATATTTTATTCGACGGAACCTCCGTGGGTATTTATACGGCGCAGCTTAAGGAGGTGCTTGAAGGCAGAGAAATCCCGACCGAAGAATATGACTATTTTGACTATGTGACCGACCGGAATGCGGATGATGAGTCGTATAAGAAAGCAGAAGAATACTTTGCCACGATACTTTCCATGTGTGAAAAATCCGATGAGATCACCCCGGATCTTACAGGCAATTTGGATGGCGGAAGTGTTGCCGTATCCTCGGTGCCCTTTGATATGGCGAAGGTTGATGAATTTTGCCATGTCAACAAAATCACTCCTGCCCATTTGTTCCTTGCGGCGATCTTCTATGTGGTATCGAGATTTACCAACTCAAGAAATGCATATATCAGCACAATCAGTAACGGCCGTTCGGATATAAGGACACAAAATACCTTCGGGATGTTCGTAAATACACTGGCTCTCGGAATAGAAATCGGAGATATCACGGTTCGTGAACTGCTTAATCAGTCTAAGGAGATTTTTGGCAGTGCCATGGACAATGAGATATACCCTTTCTCACAGGTTGCTGCCAGGTTCAATTATGCTTCCGATATTTTCTATGCTTATCAAATCGGAATCAATGAGGGGACTTATATAAATGGTCAGAGAATAACTGTCAGGGAAGTGGGAGAACGGCAGGCTAAATTTAAGACAGGAATTTATATCGAGAGAGAGGACGAAGAAACAGTAATAAATGTAGTATATAATGATGCACGTTTCAGCAAGGCACTTATGGATACACTATCAGAGTGTATTCTTGCTACGGTATGCGCAATCATGGATAACCCTGATATGCCCGTAAGGAAACTGTCAATGTTATCGAAAGAGTCTGCAGCCGTCGTGGAAGGTTTTTCTGCAGTTAAAATCGAAGAGCCCGAGGATACGTCGAACAGAGTTCTTAATAAGCTCTTTGAAAAGCAGGTACAAAAAACTCCGGATGCAATGGCAGTCACGGCCATTGACGCAAGTCTTACATACAGAGAACTTAACGAGAATGCCAACAGAGTTGCCAATGCCCTGATTGGAAAAGGAATATCAAATTCAGCCAGAGTAGTGCTTCTGCTTGATAGAACCTCGAAATATTTTGCCGCACTTTTTGGCGTGCTTAAAGCAGGGGCTGCGTTTATACCTACATGTCCGGATTATCCGAAGGAAAGAATATGTAATATTATTGAAGACAGTGATGCCGAGTATGTAATAACCTTCGGTGATTTTATCAATGAATACGGTAACGCTCTTGATATAAACGATCTTCTGAAATGTGGGAATGTAAGCAATCCGTTAAGAGATATTAAACCCGATGATCTTGCATATCTCATTTATACCTCGGGTTCTACAGGAAAGCCCAAAGGAGTTATGCTCAGCCACGGCGGTATAGCGAATTACCTTACGGATAACGAATATAATCCGCAGATTCATCTTGCAAAAGAAAACTGCAAATGCTTTGGCTCAGTTACAACGGTATCATTCGATATGAACTTTAAGGAGACGCTGAATGCGCTGTGTAACGGTCTGACTCTTGCATTTGCAAGCGATGAAATGACTATGGATCCGACGCTTCTTGGAGAATTCTTCATAGAGAATAAGGTTGATGTATTCAATGCAACTCCTTCAAGACTTCTTACCTACATGGAAGTGCCTCAGTTTGAAGAAGCTATGAAGAATTGCAAGGTTATTATGGCGGGCGGTGATAAATATCCCGATAAGCTTCTTAAGGTTCTTAGAGAGAAGACTACGGCCAGAATCCTTAATACATATGGCCCCACCGAAATAACGGTATCTTCAAATGCAGCGGAGCTAACCAATGCCGATTATATTTCAGTAGGAAAGCCGCTTTATAATTATAAAGAGTATATAGTTGACCTCGACGACAATAAGCTTCCTGCAAATGTGGTCGGTGAGCTGATTATCGGTGGCGTGGGTGTGGCCATGGGCTATAACAAGCTTGAGGAACAGACCGCCAAGGCATTTATTACATATGAGGGAATGAAATTTTACCGTTCAGGCGATTATGCACGTTTTACCCCTAATGGTGATGTGGTAATCCTTGGAAGAAAAGATAACCAGATTAAACTACGTGGATTAAGAATCGAGCTCGGCGAGATTGAGAAGGTTCTTACCTCTGTAGCGGGAGTGTATTCTGGCACCGTAGTAATAAGAAAACTCGGCCGCGAAGACGAGATATGCGCTTATTACACGGCAGACAGAGAGATAGAAGCAAGTGAGCTTAAGGCTGAAATGTCTAAGAAACTCACGGATTACATGATACCTGCCGCATTTATGCGTCTTGAAGAAATGCCCCTGACTCCCAATGGCAAAATTAATGTAAAAATGTTGCCAGATCCTGTCGCAAGTAAGCATGGCAGGGTAATTGAGCCGCCTGTTGGGAAGGCAGAAGAGGATTTCTGCGAGATATTCAGGGAGGTATTGGGACTTGACGAGGTATCTGCATCGGACAGCTTCTTTGATATAGGCGGTACGTCTCTTGCGGTTGTCAGCGTGGTTGTTAAGGCATCAAAATTGAATTATATGATTTCCTTCAGTGATGTATTCAATAATCCTTCACCGAGGAGACTTGCTAAGTTTGTAAACAAAGAAGTGACAGAGCCTGACAATCCGTTCGCAAACATATCTGATTACGATTATTCTTCAATTGACAGAATACTTAAAGGCAACAATCTTGATGCTTTCGAAAAGGGAGAAATTCAAAAGATTGGTGATGTAATACTTACGGGAGCTACAGGATTCCTTGGAATCCATGTACTTCTAAAACTGCTCACGAATTATCAGGGTAAGATATATTGCCTTATCAGAAAAGCAGGTAAACTTCCGACCTATTTCAATTATTATTTTGACGGGATATCCTATGATGATTATCGAGACAGAATTACAATTGTTGAAGGAGATATTACCAAGCCTGAATCCTTTGCGAAACTTAAAGAGATAAAGGCCGATACGTTTATAAACTGTGCTGCCAATGTAAAGCATTTTTCGGAAGGAACTGATATTGAAGACGTCAATTATTACGGCGTTAAGAATATACTTGCATATTGTAAGGAAACCGGAACAAGACTTGTACATGTATCTACCATGAGTGTGGGCGGTGTATACTACGATAAGATGGGTAATGTGGACAAACTTTGTGAAAATATGCTGTATATAGGACAAAGTCTGACTTCCAAATATACCAATTCCAAATTCTTGGCAGAACGAGAGATTTTGGAAGCGGCAGCAGCCGGTATGAATGTCAAAATCATGAGAGTCGGAAATCTTTCACCGAGAGATACTGACGGTCTGTTCCAGATGAATTTTAGAACTAATACATCCATGGGAAGAATTAAGGCGTCATATGTGCTGGGAGCCCATACATATAGTTCTATGAGGACTGAGATAGAATTCTCCCCCATCGGTAACTGTGCGGAAGCAATTCTACTGCTGTCAGGGACTCCCAGGGAGTGCGTGGTGCTCCATCCGTTTAACAATCATTCACATATCATGGAAGAAGTCTATACCGCCATGAATGAGGCCGGGCTTACGACGAGACCTGTATCGGATGAGGAATATTCTAAGATTCTACTGATGGCTAAACAGGATCCGAAGAAGAACAGGATTCTATCCAGCTTTATGGCCTATGAACGTGCGGATGGCCGTAAGACTTACACGGTTGGAAAAAACAACGACTACACCATGCAGGTTCTCTACAGGATGGGCTTTAGATGGGCTGTTTCATCATTGAGATATATGAGATCGTTTTTGATACTGTTAAAAGAATTGGGATTCTTTGATTGGTAAGCTACTGAAAGGTGAATATGGAACTTAGAAGAAACGATAGACTGATTACAAAAAAATACAAAGAGTATTTTATCCCTACAATTCTTATGACTATGTCTTCGTCGATGGCTATCATTGTGGATGGGATAATAGTGGGAAATCTGCTTGGCGCCAATGCACTGGCAGCAGTTAATGTGTGCATGCCCATTACGCAACTGCTTGCTGCGCTTGCTGTTTTGATGGGTATGGGGGCTTCTACCATTATTTCCGTTTCAAAAGGAAAGAGGGATAATGCCACCGCAAATCGGACATTTACCACCATGTGTCTTATGACACTTACTATCAGCATAGTATTACTTGTGAGTCAGCTTGCGAATCCATCATTTTTCTGTAGTATTTTGACCACGGATGAGCAGCTCTATCCCTTAGCATATGATTATTATAGTATTTTCATCATGGGGATCCCGCTTGTAATTATAGTATCTGCATTTGGATATGTCTTAAGATCCGACGGAATGCCTAAGTATGCTTCCGTAATTCTTATCACGTCAAACGGCGTAAATCTTATTATGGATGTAATACTAATCAGGGTCTTTAATATGGGCATAAAAGGAGCGGCACTTGCAACAGTATTGGGATATGTTCTCGGAATGGTTCTTCTGTGCAGATACCTGTTTTCAAAGAAACGCACATTGTCATTTGATTTTACGGGTATAGGACCGGCAATAAAGGATATCTTCAGCAGTGGTGCGTCACCGGCTACGGGGGCAGTCCTTACTACGATAAAAATATTATGTATTAACCATATTGTAACGAGGATTGCCGGAAGCGCGGGAATGGTTTCTTTTTCGGTATGCCTGTCCTGTCTGGCATTTGTATCAATGCTGATATCCGGCGCGTCCCAGACAATGATGCCGATTCTGAGTACCTGCTATGGTGAGAAGGATTATTCAGGTATGAATATGGTAATTAAAAGAGCTTTCACTGTATTGTCTGTGAGTACTCTGATTATCGTGTGTGTATTCGAACTGATACCCAGAGCAGTGCTTGCATTGTTCGGAGTAACCAATCCGGCAGATGTTAACCTCGCGGTACCTTCACTCAGACTTTTTGTAAGCAGTCTGTTCGGAACTGCCATGGTATTTTTAACATTGTACATCTGTGTGGCTGTTCAGAAGAAACGCATGTCCTTTATAATCACCATTTTGGAGGGCTTTGTTATTATTGTTCCATGTGCATATATTCTGTCGAATCTTTTCGGAATAAACGGCGTATGGCTTTCGTTTATTCTGGCAGAATACGGAACCGTGGCAATAATCTATTTTTTGATTAGGGGAAAAATATCAAGCATATACAAGACAGATAATGTTAACGATGCGATTCTTGAATTGTCAATAAACAAGAAAAATATATCAGAGACGGTGGCACAGGCGGTTTCTTTTCTTAAAGAGGCAGGATTTTGTTCTTCTCTTTCGAATCGTGTCGGAATAACGATTGAAGAAATGATTGATAATATCAGTCGGTTTTCAAAGCGTGATAACGTTAATATGGATGTTTTGATTCATACCGGGAATGATGGCGTTATTATTTCGTTCTGCGATGACGGAGATACCTTCAATCCTTTACATTTCTCAGATGAAGAGACGGATGAATATGCATTCGACAATATTTCCGTGATTAGGTCCCTGGCCTCACATATTGATTATCAGAGGGTTATAGGATTAAATAAGACTATTATTCAAATTAAAGAGTCGGCATACAAAAATGATTTTTCGGAATGAAAATAGAAGATTTCGATTAAAGGAGGAGGTGTTTCGTGAAGACGATTTCCATGAATGAAGCAATTGATGTGGTGAATTATGCAAAAAGCTGCACTCGTGAAGAAAGACTTAAGCTTCAAAAGGAGAGACTTAAGGAGCTTGTTGCGTTTGCACGAGAGAATTCTCCGTATATAAGAGACAAGTATAAAAACCTGCCGGAGGATTATGATCTTACGGACATTCCTACATCGAGTAAAAAGGAGATAGTGGAACACTATGAGGAATGGGTTACTGACAGAGAAGTAAATCTTGAAGATGTAAGACAGTATCTTGATAGTGAAGACAGATATGAGAGACCTTATCTTAATAAATATTCGGCTCTTACTACTTCGGGAAGTAGCGGCAATCCATTTTATATGGTAAGGGATTCATATCACAATACCATACATGCGACCCTTATGTCGCAAAGATTAATGAGGGGGTATGGGGGTAATGTAGATTTGTCTAAGGACAGGGCTGCATGTCTGGTTTATCCGGATCCGCATGTGTCATCGTACAGTTCATTGCTTCGTATGAAAAGAGCACAGAAGGAATATGCAGACAATGCCATTGCCATATCGCCACTTCTTCCTAAGGAAGAGATTATAAAGCAGTTGAATGATTTTAATCCTAACGTAATCTCCTGTTATCCGTCTGTGTTATGCCAAATCGCACATGAGCAGGCAGCGGGCAACCTTAAGATTAATCTGAAGGGTATTTTCTGCTCTGCAGAACTTCTTACGCAGGAAATGTACGAGCTCCTTACGAACAGCTTCAATTGTCCGGTGTTCAACAATTACTGTTCTACGGAGGGCGGAGAAATTGCTATGGCAAGCGGCTGCCCACATCTTCACATTAACGAAGACTGGGTAATTATCGAACCTATTGATGAAAATGGTGAAGTGATTACATCTGAAGACAAATGGTCAAGCGGTGTTCTGGTAACGGATCTTAGCAATTATATTCAGCCAATTATCCGCTACAGGATGGAAGACAGTATAAGAATTCATACGAACTGTGCCTGCAAGAACAGTCTTCCTTATATGGACATTCGCGGAAGAGAAGCAGGACTTATTGAATTTGGCGGACGTAGTTTGAGATTTATTAATATTGGTTTTCTGTTGGAAGACAGATTGGGAACATATGCGGTTCAGGTTATTAAAAAGTCAGACCACCTTATGGAATTAAGAAGTATGATTTCAGTTGCAGATGGAAGAGACGACTATTTAAAAAAAGCAATGGAGATAATCAAAGAACATCTTGATGAGGAAGGATGCACTAACTTCGAAATAATAATCTCTATGGAAGACCCTGTGCGTAACAGGTGTGGTGGTAAGTTG
>JAZUIS010000094.1:0-6417 GCA_045642345.1 Lachnospiraceae bacterium | reverse complement strand
CCGCAATATTTTTCTCTACGTATTCCGTATAATCTGTACCCGTCACATTTTCCACAATAAGCTCCAAAAGTTCAAAACCGTCATTACAATATGCCGCATATTCACCCGGAGCATGTACAAGGCGCTGAGAAGACAGATTCTTAAGAAGGAATTCTGCGTCTTTATAATTATCAGCATACAAATCCATATCTTTCATGGATGTTCCCATGAGACCGGATGTATGATTCATCAGCATTCTGACGGTGATATCCTGATATCGGGCATCTGCCATCGTAAAATCGGGAATATAAGTTGTAATCGGCTCATCAAGTTCTACAAGTCCCCGATCTACAAGCTGCATAACAGCCGCTGTTACGTATACTTTGCTTACAGAACCTACGCAATAAATCTTCTCATCCGATGTCTGTCCCATAGCAGTTTTTCCGTCGGACGTCATTGCATATGCTTTTCCCGTAAAACCGCTTGCAATACCGACGCCAACAATTCCAATCATCATCGCCGATATCAATATATTCTTAACTATATTTTTCACGCTGTTCACCCCTTACTCTGTCATCAGTTCATTTACCGATATCTTCTTAATCTTTCCTGCGCCTATATAGGTCATTACAAATGTAAATATTACAAGTGCCAAATCAGTAAGAATCAGAACCGGTATACTCGTTTTCATAGGAACTCCGAAAGCCGTAAACCAGAATATCTTATTGACAGCAATCGCTGCAAACGATGCTAATATTACCGATACAATCGTAACCGGCATGATACTTATTGCTATCTGCTTCATCAAATCCTTCGATGAATAACCAAGGCTCTTCATGATTCCTAAGTCTTTCCTTCTCTTCTTAACATTTGAAGAGGCTATGATTCCAAGAATAACGGCAACAACAAAACCTATAGCCACTGCTCCTATTCCCGTAAATATCCTCGTGATGTTCGCTATCGGGTCAAGCTGTGATTTGATAAGATCCTTATAAGACTGAAGGTCCTTCATGACAAACTGCCTGCTGTTACCGGTAATAAGCCGGTCCCCAACTCTTATTGCATAATCTACACTCGTAATTCCATATGTTGAAATCAATGTAGCAATTTTGTCGGCAGCCGCCGACTGTATCCGCTCTTCCAGGGTTTTACCTAAATTGTCCCCGGACATAGACGCATTCGCGCTCTGTCCATAAATTGAGCTAAGCTTTTGTTCAAACAGTGCTCTGTCTGCTCCGTCCTCAAGATAAATCTCAACAATATCCGGCGTGGCGCTTCCGTTTGCCCTCTTAAAGCCGTCAATTGTCATATAAAGATTCATCTGATTATTTGCCATGGCGCCGACAATTCCGGTAATAATGTAACTTGTCTTCACACCTTTTCGATCAATAACTATCGTATCGCCGATACCCAAATCATTGTCTCTGCTTCTGCGAAGCGAAATCATTACTTCATTATCATGTTCCGGGTATCTTCCTTCCATTGGGAAAACATATTCCATATCTGTAAATTCATCATATGCGTATACTGTTCCCTCTTTCTGATTTTCCACACGTAAAGTCGGGTAAAGATATGAGACGCGGGTCTTTCTTACCTCCGGAAAGCTTAGAATTTCTTCACTTAATGTATAAGCATCAACGCCTTCATTTACAGTGATGACATCATCCGATAGTTCAATTCCCATGAGCCTGGCCAGACCATCGGACCCTTTAAAGAACATTACAAAGGTGAACATGCAAAACAAAAGTGCAATACCCGCAAGAAAGATACATAGTCCAACGCCTGCACCCGTTCTTAAGTTTTTAATACTGTCCTTAAAGCCAAGCCTTACGTTAATGCTGTTTCCCGCCTTTTCCAGAGGAAGCACGTTACGTCTGAAGTTATGTGTACGTATACCTTTACGGAAAGCCACAACAGGCGGAAAACTCTTTACCATGGATGCCTTCGTAAGCGCAAATATAAGTATCAGGGCAATAACACCGATTACTACCGGAACTACCATGTACGTCTTTGCAGAAGATACTACTTCACGACCAAGCATGACACTTATGATATTATTCATAAACGGAGTAGTTATTAGTGCAATAATTCCTCCGATAACACCGCCAATCCCACTTGAGACCAAATACTCAAGTGCATATGCACAAGATATCTCTTTACTCTTATATCCTAAAGCTTCCAGAACACCAATCATCTCCATTTGGTCTTCAATGTCGCTTCTTATCTTATTTCTTACCATAAAGATTGATGCTACAAATGTAATGAGAGAGAGAGCAATGCTCATGTAAAGAAACATATTCAAAAACGAAGTCTCATTTGCCTTCTCGCCTGCTTTACTGAATTCATATCCTGTAAAACTGTCTCCCGACTTATCCATACACTTTGTAAAATATTCTCTATCATCAAAGTCATCACCGCCTTGAA
Source organism: Lachnospiraceae bacterium (assembly GCA_045642345.1). Classification (GTDB taxonomy): domain Bacteria; phylum Bacillota; class Clostridia; order Lachnospirales; family Lachnospiraceae; genus JAILLW01. The sequence continues at coordinate 4,014 of JAZUIS010000094.1, read as the reverse complement.
AAGCCAAAAATGTATTTTCTGAATAAATCGGTGTCAGAAGTCTATAGTCCTCAGTTGAGATAATAATTTTAAAGAAAAAACCGGCTTCATTTGAAATTCCGGTATTATAAAATCCGGCGACTGGGAAAGGATACTCTCTTCCACCGCTCACAGTCGTAAAATCTTCACCAATAGTGTATCCTAAGTTGTATTTGAAATAAGACGGTAATATTACCCAGTGATCAAGATTTTCTATCTCCTCTTTTGTCATTGATTCGATAATGTTACCCTCATCGATTTTTATATTTTCTTTTTCTGTAATGAACATAAGGTTGTAGGCGATTTTCTCACCATCACGAAGCACACCGGTTGCTACCGCCAAGAGCAAGCTTCCACTACGGACATCATCAAAGCCGTAATCTTCACTTAGAATATCACGGTAATCCTCTCGATAATCACTTTTACTGATTGTGATATAGTTGTCCACGGAACCGCTTTGCGCAAAGCTCTCATCGAAGGCGTTGCTTATCTTACTTACATTAATGGCGAAAATGCCGAACATAAGTACAGAAACCAAAGTGAGAAATGCGATTGCAATCGCTTCCTTCTTATTCTTCTTTAAATTAAAAAGTGATAGTCTGTATATTTTTCCCATGATTACCACCCCATATCCTCAAGGAACTCAGTAAGGTTATTTCTTCTTTCCTTGATATCATCTTCTCCGTAACCCGGCATTCTGTAGTCTCCTACAACTCCGCCGTCTCTTAAATAAAGTACACGCGTGCCGCGAAGCGCGGTCTTTATATCATGTGTGACCATAACAATACTCTGTCCGGTTTTATGAATATCTGTAAAAATATCAAGAACATCGCTGCTTGATGCAGAGTTTAACTGACCTGTCGGTTCATCTGCAAAGAGAATTCTTGGATTATTGATAACAGCTCTTACAATACCGACTCTCTGGGCCTCACCACCCGAAAGCTGACTTGGGTACTTACCCCACGATGCCTCGCTAATACCTGTCTTCTTAAGCAGTTCCTTTGCTTTACTTACGAGCTCTTGCGAATTCTTTTGTACGATAAGAGCACCGGTTAGTACATTATCAAGAACCGTTTGATTCTCAAGAAGATAAATGCTCTGGAATACGAATCCGCAGTTACCGCGTCTGAATGTGGCAAGTTCATCATTGCTTTTGTCCTGAATTTCAGTGCCATCAAAAATGACCTTGCCCATACTTGGTTTATCCATTCCTGATAATGCATAAAGCAATGTAGACTTACCTGATCCCGATGAACCCATAATGACTGTGAAGTCACCTTCCATAATTTCAAGGTCAAGATTTTTTATAACATGCTGCATAACTCCGCCGTTTGAAAATGATTTGCAAAGTTTTTCTGTTTTTAAAATTGAAGAAGCCATATAATATACCCTTTCTCCGATTATTCATGACCGTATTAATCTACGGTTTTCCTATCGGTCTAATGGTATAATATATGACTTCTGTCAAAATATCCTTAAATCAATATTATCAAAATGTTAAAAACTTATTAAATGATGCTAACTTAAGGGGATCACCAAGGTAACAGCAAATCCCTTGCCATCACTCTCCACTATAAGATCTCCGCTCATTTTATTCATAAGGCTCTTTGCTATATAAAGTCCCAGCCCGTGTCCGTCTTTATCGGTATCCTGCCAGCCCTTTCCCCGATAGAACTTATTTGTAATCAAATCAAGCTCCGCTGTGGGAACTCCGGGACCGTAATCTTTTATCAACATTTCCAGATATTTCCCGGATACGCCAAACCGGATATCTATCTTTGTATTTGCATACTTATAGGAGTTGGAGATTATATTACCTATAACCTGTGACATACGCCTACGATCGATATTAATAAGTACCGGTGGAATTTCGCTCATCACTGCAAGCAATCTCACATCCATATCCTTTACTATGTCTGTCAGAACAGCCGATTCTTCATCCTTGCAATTGACCGTAAATTCACCAAGATCGTTCAGTGTTGATGCAAACAAATCCGCCAGCAAAGCGTCAATCTGCTCTGCTTTTTTGTATATTCCTTCAGCATCCGCATTAAAATTCTCAATCTCTTCACGCGTAAAAACGATGTTATCCTGCACTGCCTCAGTCTCGAGTTTATCCGCTTCTTTGAGAGTATCGGCACCTTTTGATGTATCCGTTTTTACGGACAACCTCATCTGCATAAGCTCTGCTGTAAGTTTTATTCCTGTCACCGGTGTCTTAAGATCATGGCTTAAGGATGCCACCAGTTCACGTTCCTTTTTTTGAAGTTCTAATTCTCTCTCCTTTGCCTGCGCCAGTTCCTCACGCATGATGTCAAAGCTTTCCGAAAAAGCTCCAAACATATTGCCCCTGTCCATTTTAAGCGGTTCATCAAGTTTACCCTGAGCAATCTTTGAAGCAAAGTCTTTCATATTACGGAAAGGAATCAGAATATTTTTGCGAATATATAATCCGTACAGAATCATTCCCACTAAGATGAGCAACAATACAATAAGGAGGGCAAAAGTCACATAACGAACTGTTCTTTTGATTCCGTCAGTAGGATCATCCATGATGATTACTGTTCCCCAGATTTTATCTCCATTTAACAGATATTTATACGGATATTGCTTCGCTATGGCCTGAGCGACAGACATATTATCTGTATCTGTTTCGGGTGCCACATGTGAATACAACAAATTATCTTCCGTATTGACTATAACAAAACTTGCATCTATATCGTCAAGAGCACCAAGATTATCCTTATGTTCCTCAGCCGATTTAGCAACATGATTCAGCACGATGATATTTTCTCTGGATACATCTGCAATCCCGTTATAGGCAACATTTGTAAATAGCGTAAAGAAAAATATTGTAATCACTGCAAGAATGAGTGTGATTCCCACAGTCTTCCTATAGTTTTTCATCCATTATCCTCTTCTACCATATATCCAACACCATAGACCGTCTTAATAATCTCCGGATTTTTCGGATCAGCTTCTATCTTTTCACGAATGTGCCTTATATGTACGGTTATTGTTCCGTCGCAGGTATTCTCATCCTCCCAGACATTATCGAACAGCTCATCCCTTGTAATTACTCTGCCCGGATTTTCCAATAGATACAATAGAAGCTTATACTCCATGGCTCGAAGTTCTTCTGCTTCATTGTGATTTATTAGTTTATGGGTAGCCGTATCAAGATACAGGTCCTCACGAATCATTATTCTGGCATCATTCTTATTCTCTTTTGATGTATTTACGCTGTTTTCCATAGCCTTTCTGGCCACATCCCGAGCCTTTTCATATCTATCCAGAGTCGCCTTAACTTTAGCAAGAAGTACGTTTAGCGTATAGGGTTTCTTAATATAATCATCCCCACCGATGTTAAGTGCTATAAGTACATCATCATCACTTGTACGCGCACTAATAAAAAATATAGGCATATCGTAGTTTTCGCGTACTTTTTTGCATAGATCAAATCCTGATTTTTCACCAAGATTTATGTCCAGAAGCAGTAGAAAAACTTCGTGTTTTTCCAGGAACTCTATAGCTTCTTCATAGCTTGTAACATAAGAAGTCTTAACCCCCACTATATTAAAATATTCTGATGTGGACCTGGCGATAAGTTCATCATCGTCTATCATCAACACTTTTATCTGTTCTGTATCCACCATATCTTATTTTTAGCTGAAAACTGTATCGTATGTCTGAAAGTATTATAAAATAAGCATTTATCACTATCTTCACACAAAATACTGTCTACTGCGTTCTCCTTTCATTCCAATTCTGCAAACTGGGATTCATCGCCTCCGTTACCGAGATTGTGATTTTTTTGCGTTTCCGGTAACGGAAATGCCTTTCTTTCCGAAATCGGAATTTTCATGTTATTAATTCTTTAAGTTCTTTTACATATTCATCAGGTTTATTAAGCGAAAATTCTCCATGATATAAATCACTTTTCACAGCTAATATCGCATTGGGAATAACCTCACTTATCTGTTTTGCCGATTTAAT
>JAZUIS010000093.1:0-18712 GCA_045642345.1 Lachnospiraceae bacterium | reverse complement strand
GTTTTACTGCATTCTTTCTATCTACAAAAAGCTCACGGCTTTTATATTTTTCAACATCATTAATACTGTCAATTCCTTCGAACTTAAGAATTACAAACTGTTTAAAGAATTTGACCGATTCAATATTAAGACTGATCATTTCCTTGGTATTATCAAGGAAAACCGTCTTAAGTTTCTTAAAACGACGCATATCATCGGTAGTGGGATAAACCTTAACTTCACCTTTGATACCGTGTGTTGATGTAATAATTCCAACCTTTAATAAATCTTCCATAAACCTACATAAAAATATCAAAAGAAGAACACGCAATGCGCGTTCTTCTTTAAATACATACTAAATAATATCAACGTCAACTCTCTTGTTATCTTTTGAAGAAGCTGCTTTAACTACGGCACGGATTGCCTTTGCAATTCTGCCCTGCTTACCGATAACCTTACCCATGTCGGATTCGGCTACGTGTAATTCAACTGTAATATGCTTACCTTCTTCTTTTTCGGTAACAACCACTTCTTCAGGATGCTCAACAAGGGACTTAGCGATGACTTCAACTAATTCTTTCATCTATTCCTCCTTGAGGGAATCCTATTTTTCGATACCTGCAGCCTTTAATAACTTAGCAACAACAGCTGTGGGCTGTGCGCCGTTAGCAAGCCACTTCTTAGCAAGCTCCTCATCGAATTTGAAAGTGCTGGGATCTGTGCTGGGATCATATGTACCGATTTCTTCAATACATCTTCCGTCTCTGGGTGAACGAGAATCAGCTACTACGATTCTATAGAAAGGTGCTTTCTTCTGACCCATTCTTCTTAATCTCATTTTTACTGCCATTTTAGTTTCCTCCATTCAATAAATATATTGATAAATTAATTTTATTACAAATCTTAGACTGAATTTATCTAAGAAAATGTCAATTTAAAAGGGGAATTTCATTCCTCCGAAGCCCCCCAGGCCTCCGAGCATTCCACGACCTTTTTTGCCTCCCATCATACCCGGCATCTGCTTCATCATCTTCTGTGTCTGTTCAAACTGCTTAACGAATCTGTTAACTACTGCTATATCAACACCTGCGCCCTTGGCAATTCTTCCTTTACGGGGCAAAGACATAAGCTTGGGATTTGCTCTTTCTTCCTTTGTCATGCTTAGAATAATTGCTTCTGTCTGCTTAAGCTGTTTTTCATCAATCATTCCGTCAAGGTCTTTTGTTTTAATACCCATTCCCGGAAGCATTCCCAAAATCGAAGATAATCCGCCCAGATTATTCATCTGCTTCATGCTTTCAAGATAGTCGTTGTAATCAAACTTACCTTTTTTAAGACGATTAGCCATATCCTTTTGGCTTTCTTCGTCTATCTTAAGATTTTCCTCAGCCTTTTCGATAAGGGACATTACATCCCCCATACCGAGAATTCTGTTAGCCATTCTGTCCGGATAGAACTGTTCCAAATCAGAAAGCTTTTCGCCCATTCCCACGAACAAAATAGGCTTTCCCGTAACGGCTTTTACGGATAAGGCAGCACCGCCTCTGGTGTCACCGTCCATTTTCGAAAGGATTACTCCGTCTATACCTATTCTTTCGTTAAAGTCCGATGCAACAGTAACCGCATCCTGACCTGTCATTGCATCAACAACAAGAATTGACTGATGAACCTCAACATTATTCTTTATTTCAATAAGTTCGTTCATCATGTCCTCATCTATATGAAGACGTCCTGCCGTATCCAGAATAACAACGTTATTGTCATTCTTTTTGGCATGTTCAATAGCGGCTTTTGCTATATCAATGGGAGAATTATTATCACCCATGCTAAATACCGGCACACCGACCTTTTCACCGTTAATCTCAAGCTGTTTAACTGCACCCGGTCTGTATACGTCGCAGGCAACCAGTAACGGTCTTTTACCTTTGGTAAGAAGTTTACCCGCAAGTTTGGCTGTTGCCGTTGTTTTACCTGCACCCTGAAGACCACACATAAGAATTGTTGTAATGGATTTTCCGGGCTGAAACTCAATTTCCGTTGTTTCGGAGCCCATCAAATTAACCATTTCTTCATTTACGATCTTAATAACCATTTGTCCCGGATTAAGACCGTTCATTACGTCCTGGCCTACAGCTCTTTCTTCAACCGACTTAATAAACTGTTTAACAACCTTAAAGTTAACATCAGCCTCAAGGAGCGCCATTTTAACTTCTTTTAGGCCTGCTTTAACATCTTCTTCCGTCAAAAGACCTTTTGAACGGAAATTCTTAAATACATTTTGTAATTTATCTGTAAGTGATTCAAATGCCATTAATTATTCTATAATTCTCCGAGTATCTTTGTTTTTTCGGCTTCTGACAGCTTTTCATTACTAAGAATACTCATTTTAATATTTTCAAATTTTTGTACAAGCTTAAGTTTTTGCTCATAATTTTCAAGAAGCTTGTTGCATCTTTTGATTAAATCATGTGCAGCCTGTCTCGATATACCATAGCTTTCGGCAATTTCGGAAATCGAATAATCATTATATACCAGGTCTTCATATATTTCTTTCTGATGGTCTGTTAACAATTCCCCATAGAAATCATAAAGCATACCAAGTTTAACAATTTCTTCCATAATTAAGTTCCATTCCGCTCTGCGGAATCCAAAATCACACTAATTTCCAAGACAAATCGCGCAACAATAGGTATATTAAACTATCAGTGGATGGTTGTCAAGTATTTTTACTTGACAGATGCTCCGGCCTTTATTTTATAATCAACAATCTTCTTTGAAGTCTTAAACACTGTAATTCCGATTATGATTAGGAAAGGTATTGCTGAAACCAAAATCAGGAACAAAATCGGAAGTACTTCAGAGAACCACTCTTCAAATACATATGCCCATGATTCTGCAACATCCGAACCGTACTGTTCAATAGTATCCTGATAGTATATTACTTCGTCTACCGTCAAATAATATGTTGAGAAATCAACATCCTTATTAATTCTTTGAATAGTTTCGTTATAATATTCAAGTTCGTAATCAATGCTGCTTATTCTGTCGTTAATGGCAAGAATATCTTCAATCGATACCGCATCCTGTAACAATAATTCAAGCTTTGCCTTTTCATCCTCATAAGCCTTAATCTTGGTTTCAGACTTAATATAAGATTCCGTCAAATCTTCACCGTAACTGTTATGAGATATAAGTTCTGCCTTGTCACCGTTAAGGACAGCATCAATTTCCTTTACGTTATCTTCGGGAATACGTATTGTAAAGCTTCCTCTTCTTACAGTATGTTCATTGCCCTGACTGTCTTCCTCTGTTCTTGTATCAACATAGGAATCTTCAATATATCCCTTTGCATTATCTATTATATTGGCAAGTTCATCGCACACCGAAGTATACTCGGTAGTCTCAATCATTGCATTATGAGTCCAATGAACATAATCCCCTTTAACTTCAAGAAGTTCATCCATTGATACCGAATTACCGTTCTCATAGTTAACAGATCCTTCTTCGGCGTATGTCTCTTCATATACTGCTTCTTCCATTGTGGGAACCGAATCCGACATTGCGGTTGCTCCCGCAGCCATGGCACGATCTTCAGCGCTATATAATCCCATGCCCTTTGAGTTCGACTTTGAGTTTCTTACATTCTGACTGTTAATTACAGTCATACCGCCATATGTAAGCTTGATATCTTCCGTAACCGTCTTCTTTGATATTATCGAAACCGATGCAAATATCAAAATAAATACAACAACTGCAATAATCACATACTTAATAATTTTTTTAACCATATCCTCTTCCTCTTTTATAATTAATTATTTCTAATATTTTTTCAGAACAACATTAAGATCCACATTTCCGGTAACACCGTTAACGGTACCCTCTGCACTGTACTGCCATATGGTATGTTCATAGGGATAATACTGGGGCACATGATAATATGCGAACCATTTCTCATAGGGTTCAATCCTGTTTGTTTCAAGCATATAAAGCATTGACTTAAGGTTACCGTAAATCATGGGTGTATAACCGGCTCCCTTAATTCTTTCAAGAAAGGCTATTGTAGCATCCGTTCTTTTGGCTGCATCAATGCTGTCTGTTCTTGAGTTATCTATTTCTTCCACATCAATCGCAACGGGAAGTGTTATTCTGTAGGGTTCAATTGCATCAAGCACAAAATCGGCTTCTTCTATAGCTTCTTCTTCACTTATCGCCTGTGTAAAGAAATAAACTCCAACCTTAATATCATTTTGAATTGCACCCTTAATATTGTTTTCAAAGGTATCATCCTGAACAAGCTTGCCCTCCGACGAGCCGCGATATCCCATTCTGATAAAGGCATATTCAACACCGTCTTCTTTAACTTTGGCCCAGTCGATTTCACCGTTATGTTTAGATACATCTATACACTTTGAAGATAAAACATTACCCTCCAGGTCCTGATATGTAATTTCGCCGGTATTCTCATCAACCACAAAGCATTCTTTAATATATGAATGATGCTTATATTCATCTGTAATTGGATAAAAAATATACCTGGATTCAGCCATAACAACAAGGTCATTCGGGAACAAACTTCTTACAAGTTCATATGCCGAATCACCCTCGGATAATCTTTGCTTAATGTTATCAAGCAAAAGACCCTTCTCCTCATTGCTGCCTTCTTCCCTTGCTTCGAGTACCTTTCCGTCAAGGTCGGCTTGCGTATATACATACTGACTACTATGCTCCGTCAATTCATTAACCTTGGCTTCAGACTGCTCAAGTTTATTTTTAACGGAATAATTAATCAAAAGAACGACAATTGTAATTGTCAAAGAAATTAATGTAACAATGCTAAATAATATATTTGCGTAAATAGAAGTTCTTTTTCTTTTTCTCATATTTTTCCTTAAATATTGGTTCGTACAAGTTTAGGCTTATAACCTTCCTTTTCAAGTACGCTCATTATCTCATTCTTATGTTCCGTTCCGAATGCCTCAAGTGTAATTCTAAGTTCAACGGAATCTTTTCTGTTAATTGACACGAACTGGTTGTGTTCAAGCTTTATTACATTACCGTTAAGCTTGGCAATTACATCCGATACCTTGGAAAGCATACCCGGCTTATCCGGAAGCAAAACAGATACGGTAAATATTCTGTCTCTAAATATAAGTCCCTGCTGAACAACCGAAGACATGGTTATAACATCCATATTACCGCCGCTTAGGATAGAAACTACCTTTTTGTCTTTAACATTAAGTTTCTTAAGTGCTGCAACCGTAAGAAGTCCGGAGTTTTCAACAACCATCTTATGATTTTCAACCATATCAAGGAATGCAACTACCAAATCTTCATCGGGTACGGTAATAATGTCATCAAGGTTTTCTTTAATATAAGGGAATATCTTACTTCCCGGAGTCTTAACGGCTGTACCGTCCGCAATTGTATTAACCATAGGAAGAGAAACTACTTTTCCTGCCTTAAACGATTCCTGCATACAATTTGCATTTTCAGGTTCAACACCTATAACTTTAATGTTCGGATTAAGAAGTTTAGCCAGAGTTGACACGCCTGTTGCCAGTCCGCCTCCGCCTATGGGAACCAAAATATAATCTACCAAAGGAAGTTCCTTAACAATTTCCATTGCAATTGTTCCCTGGCCTGTTGCCACTGCCAAATCATCAAAGGGATGAATAAAGGTATATCCTTTTTCCTCGGCCAATTCTAAGGCCTTGGCACATGCATCGTCATATACATCTCCGAAAAGCACTACCTCGGCGCCGTAACTTTTAGTTCTGTTTACTTTAATAAGTGGTGTTGTCGTGGGCATAACAATAGTAGCTTTAGCGCCATATGCTTTGGCTGCGTATGCAACTCCCTGGGCATGGTTGCCTGCCGATGCCGTAATTAAGCCCTTAGCTCTTTCTTCATCGCTTAATGTGCTTATTTTGTAATAAGCCCCTCTAAGTTTATATGCTCCTGTTAATTGCATATTTTCAGGCTTAAAATAGACTTTATTTCCTGTCTGTTTTGAGTAGAAATCAGAATAGATTAATTTAGTTTCAAGTGCTACTTTTTTGACAGCTTCGGAAGCCTCCTCAAATGCTTCCAAAGTCAACATTTCTTTTGACATTTCCTTATCCTTCTTTTTATATTTTTATGAAAAAAGAGTATCAATATACTCGTCTGCATCAAACTTCTTAAGATCGGTAATCTTTTCGCCGACGCCTATATACTTAACGGGAATTCCAAGTTCCGACTGAACCGCTACAGCAATTCCTCCCTTGGCAGTTCCGTCCATCTTGGTTAAGATAAAGCCCGTAAGCTTCGAAACAGATGCAAATTCCTTAGCCTGAACAAGAGCATTCTGTCCCGTAGTTCCATCAAGTACAACGAAGTTCTCACGATGCGCCAGCGGAAAATAAGAATTAATAAGTCGATTCATTTTTTCAAGTTCATCCATAAGGTTTTTCTTGTTATGGAGTCTTCCTGCAGTATCAACCAAAAGAATATCAACATTTCTTGCCTTTGCTGCCTGAATTGCATCAAACAACACACTTGAAGGATCCTGGCCTTCTTTTCCGGCAACTATATCAACACCAACCCTTTTGGCCCATTCATCAAGCTGTTCCGTTGCGGCAGCTCTGAAAGTATCGGCAGCAGCAAGTAAAACTTTCTTTCCGGAGTTTTTAAAAATCCCCGCGAGCTTACCGATAGTAGTTGTTTTTCCTACACCGTTTACTCCGATTACAAATATTACCGAAGTAACATTTTCAAACTCATAATCCGCAACAGTAACTTTCATTTTTTGCTTCATATTGTCCATAAGAAACTCTTTGCATGAAGCCGGATCTTTTATTTTATTTTCTTCTACCTGTTCTTTAAGATTTTCAACTATTTCGTTTGATGTGTTGACACCTACATCCCCAAGCACCAATTGTTCGAATAAATCCTCATAGAATTCATCATCAATCTGCGAAAATCCCGAAAACAATCTGCTAAAAAAGCCTGCCATTAATCATCAAGCTCCTCATCAATTAAATTAACGGATACAAGCGCCGATACGCCCTTCTCCTGCATTGTTATACCATACAGTCTGTCCGCTTTTTCCATTGTTCCGCGTCGGTGTGTTATAACAATAAACTGTGTATTCTTGGTCAGCTTATGAAGATATGACGCAAATCTTGATACATTACTTTCATCAAGTGCAGCCTCAATCTCATCAAGCAGACAGAACGGAGAAGGTTTCAAATTCTGAATTGCAAACAAAAGTGCAATTGCGGTAAGAGCCTTCTCACCACCGGATAACTGCATCATATTCTGAAGTTTCTTTCCGGGCGGCTGAGCAATAATCTTAATTCCTGCCTCAAGAATATCCTCATCCTCAATTAATTCAAGAGAACCTGTACCACCGCCAAAGAGTTCCTTAAATACCTTATCAAACTCCTTGCCGATTTCTTTAAACTTCTCTTCAAACTGCTTACGCATGGCAGTATCAAGTTCTGTTATTATTCCCTGCAGAGTCTGTGCAGCCTCAACCAGGTCATCATGCTGATTCTTAAGGAATGTATATCTTTCCATAAGATTCTTATAGTCTTCGATAGCATTAACATTAACATCACCGAGACCTTTAATTTCACTCTTTAAGCTGTTAGACTGCTTCTTCATTGCCGCAAGATCGGTCATGGTTTCATCACGTAAAGAAGCTGCATCTGTAAGAGTAATTTCGTATTCTTCCCACATATAACTAATCTGTGTGGTTAAGCTTTCTTCAAAACGCTCTTTTTGATTAGTAAGTCTGTATACTTCCTTATCAAGAGATGATATCTTTTCGGATAATGCTTCTCTGTCCGTGAAGAATGTCTTCTGCTTATTAACCAGTTCTTCCTTATGAGCCACATCCTCGGATAACTTAATTTCTGTATCCGACTGAGTTGTGTGAGATGCCTTAATTGTTTGCTCAATTTCAACAATACTCTGCTCTTTAAATGCCACATCATCAAGGGATGTCTTGAGTCCGTTGGTAACTTCTTCAAGTTCCTCGTTTAAACGTTGGATTTCCGAATCAATACGGTCAACGTTCTGTTGATGGAAGCCCTGAGTCTGAAGACGTTTAGATACTTCTACTTCCCACTCGCTTACCTTTGCAAGATGAGCGGTTTCTTCTTCACGCTTAATTTCAAGTTCTTTCTGGAATTCAACTATCTTGGCTTCGACATTCTTCTCAAGAACGGTTGAATCTTCAAGTTCTTTTGTTATTTCTTCTTTGTTCTGAGCAATTTCCTTAATCTGAGCTTCGATTTCACGCTCTTCATTCTTAAGTTCCAAAGAGCCTTCAGATGCTTCATCTCTACGTTCTTCGGCCTTTAAGACATTAAGTCTTGCCGTATTTTGTTCAAGAAGTTTACGCTGCTGAGACGCTTTATTTTCTTCTATTGCAAGGCGAAGCTTATTTCTCTTTTTCTTTGTTTCTTCGATATCATTTAAAATATCATCAATCAGCTTAACGTAATCCTTAACCTTCTTTTCAAGTTCGTCCATTTCACGGCGACGACCCAGAAGATTAGAGTTATTCTTAAATGCACCGCCGGAAATAGCACCACCCGGTACAAGAAGTTCACCTTCAAGAGTAACCATACGAATTCCGTATTCGTATTTGCGGGCAATCTTAACGGCATTATCTACATTATCAACAACAAGAATTCTACCCAGCATTGACTTTGCTACATCTTTATATTTCTTATCGATTGTAACAAGCTCATCTGCCATTCCTATTACACCCTTTTCATTAAGGGACTCCGGATTCTTAAACTCCTGAGGATTGGTTATTGATGTAAGGGGAAGGAATGTTGCACGTCCTGCCTTATGCTGCTTAAGATAAGCAATCATCTTTTTGGCCGTGTCCTCATCATCCGTAACGATATTTTGAATATTACCGCCCAGGGCAGTTTCTATTGCCACTTCATATTTGGGATCTACCTTAATAATATCCGCTACTACACCGATGATACCCTTTTCATCATCTTTACGTTCCATAACGGCTTTTACCGAGCCGCCGTAACCTTCATATCTTTCGGTAATATTCGTCAAAGCTTCAAGTTTTGACTTATCCTGATGATATTTAACCTGAGTATCACGTAATTCTTCATCCTTTTTGGTCAATTCCTCTCTAAGAAGAGCAAGTTCTTCTTCCTGCTTTTCCTGGGAATTCTGAAGATTCGTGATTTCATCCGATATCTTTGTAAACTCTTCTTCAAGATTCTTAATTGTTTCTTCCTGTTTTGCCTCATCCGACTTAACACGAAGCAGTCTTGAAGTAAGTTCTGATTTTCTTATATTAATTGACTCTGTCATCGAGTCTAATCTGGACAGTTTGGACTTAATTGTTGCACGGGAATTCAAAGTGTCAATAATTGTATTCTTGCCACTTTCAATATCGTTATTAAGTTCTTCGATTCTGTTTTGAACTTCTGTTAATAAATTCTTTGCATCGTCACGAAGTTTTTCGATATCATGCAAATCATCATCAACTACTTTTTTGTCTGTAAGAAGATTATTTTTTTCCTCATTACGTTCATCAATTAAAGTCTTAATTGATTTCTGACGGGTCTTAAAATGCTCTTCGTTAGACTTTGCCGAATTAATCTGTTCTTTTAAAACGTTAATTTCGCCTTCGAGTTTACCTCTTAGAACATTGGTATTTGATAATGAAGCTCTTTCTTCATTAATCACATTATCAAGTTCTTCAATCTCAAGCTGCATTTTGTCATACTCATCCTTAATGGATTCGTACTGCATCTTTACCGATTCAAGATCTTTTCCCGCAATAATAAGATTTTCGGATGTTTTTTCCAGTTGTTCTTCAAGATGATTGTTCTCAAGAAGGAACATATTAACATCAACTGTCTTTAATTCTTCTTTTTTCTTAAGATATACTTTTGCTTTTTCGGATTGCTTTTCAAGAGGACCGACCTGCTTTTCAAGTTCCGACAAAATATCGGTTACACGAATAAGATTATTCTGTTCATCTTCAAGTTTTTTGACAGCGGCTGCTTTACGCTTTTTGAATTTAACAATACCTGCCGCTTCATCAAACAGTTCTCTTCTTTCTTCCGGTTTACCCGAAAGGATTCTGTCAATCTGACCCTGACCGATTATTGAATAACCTTCTTTACCGATACCTGTATCATAGAATAATTCATTAACATCCTTTAATCTGCAGGGTACACCGTTAAGTAAGTATTCACTTTCACCTGAACGATATATTCTTCTTGCTACAGTAACTTCTTCAAAATCTGTTGCAAGCTGATGATCCGAATTATCAAGAGTTATTGCAACATATGCATATCCCTGCGGCTTACGAAGCTCTGTTCCCGAGAAAATTACATCCTGCATGGAAGCACCACGAAGCTGCTTAATTCTTTGTTCGCCAAGAACCCAACGAACAGCATCTGCAACATTAGATTTACCTGAACCGTTAGGACCTACAATACCTGTAATTCCGTTATGGAATTTAAACACTATTTTATTAGCAAAAGATTTAAATCCGTGGATTTCAATGGATTTTAAATACATAATTTACCTATTCTTTCTTCACAAGAAGTGCATATGCAGCATGCTGCTCAGCCTGCTTCTTAGATTTACCGCTTCCCGTCGAACACTGAACTCCGTCTATAATCGCTGCGATTACGAAGGTCTTGTCGTGATCGGGCCCCTTTTCCTCTATAAGTTCATAGCTTAGGCTCTTGCCCTGTTTCTGCATTTTTTCCTGCAGGATTGTCTTTGCATCATAGAATAATTGCTTATTCTCAAGATCGGTAAGTATATGCTTTTTAACAAAAGCATCAGCGCAATCAAATCCACCGTCAAGATATACAGCACCCAAAACAGCCTCAAGAACGTCAGAGATAATAGAATCTCTGTCCCTTCCACCTGTTGTTTCTTCGCCTTTACCAAGTAAAATATATTCCTGAAGGTTAAACTGTCTGGCACAAAAAGCAAGCGCCGGCTCACAAACCATGGATGATCTTATTCTTGTAAGTTCACCTTCTTTTTTATCCGGATATTCCAGATAAAAGAACTGGGAAGTTGTAAGCTCCAAAACAGCATCTCCCAGGAACTCAAGACGCTCGTAATTACCGTACTTATTAATTTTTAATTCGTTTGAATATGAACTGTGAGTTAAAGCCAGTTTCAGTAAAGACTTATCTTTAAATGTATATCCTATACTTTTTTCAAGTTCATTAAGTTTTGCATCGTCAATCATATTAAGCCCAAATTATAAACGTAACAAAAGCCCCTAAGGGCTTTAGTTAGTTAACAGCATTTCTAATTAAATTAACAGCTTCCTCAACCGTAGTAATTTTCTCTGCATCCTCTGCAGGAACCTCAATATCGAATTCTTCTTCGATTCCCATAATAATCTGGAAAACATCTAATGAATCAGCACCAAGATCATCTAAAAATGTGGTGTCCATTGTGATTTCCTCCGGGTCAACGTTTAAAACGTCGGCAATAATCTTCTTAAGTTTTTCGAATTCCATAATAAAATCCTTTCTAGTTATCCTTTAAGGAAAGCTTATCTTTTATTTTTTGATTAATATTTTGCTCCGAAAATTGAATACATTGCAAAATAGAATTCTTAATTTCAACTGCTTCCGAATTACCGTGTGTCTTAACAACAAGACCGTTTAATCCAAGCATTGGAGCTCCGCCGTATGTATCAACGGAAAACTTCTTTAATGTTCCCTTTAAATCTTTTTTGATAAGCAGAGCGCCTATCTTTGTTTTAAGGGAGCTCATAAGTCCTTCTTTAATTGAAGATATAAGTACACTTCCTACGCCTTCGTATGTCTTAAGAATAACATTTCCCGTAAATGCTTCACAAACACATACATCGCAAACACCGTAGGGTATATCTCTTGCTTCAACAGAACCGATAAAGTGTATATCCGGGCAATTCTTAAGAAGGGGGAATGTTTCCTTTACAAGAGCATTACCCTTATCCTCTTCGGCACCTATATTTACAATACCTACTTTAGGATTCTTAACACCCATTATTGATTCCATATATATGGAACCCATCTTTGCAAACTGAAGCAGGTGATTTGATCTTGCATCAACGTTAGCACCGCAGTCAATCAGCAAGGTAACTCCCGTAGCCGTAGGAAGGAGCGGAGCAAGCGGTGCTCTGTCAACACCCGGTAATCTTCCTACAATCACCTGACCACCTACCAAAGTAGCACCTGTAGAACCTGCAGATACATATCCGTCACAAGTTCCCTCTTTCACCAAATTAAGAGCTTTTACAAGCGAAGAATCTTTCTTGCGCCTGATTGCCATAACCGGCGGCTCGGCCGTCTCAATAACTTCAGTTGTGGGAACAACTTCTATCTGTTCTTTATTATATGAATACTTATTTAGTTCTGCCTCAATCAATTCCTTGGTACCGGTAATATATACCTTTACTTTAGAAGATTCATTTACGGCACAAACCGCACCTTTTACGATTTCAAAAGGAGCATTGTCTCCTCCCATTCCATCAAGTGCAACATTAACATAATTACTCATAATCCACCTCTTTAACACCTTAAACTATATTACTAAAGTGCATTATAAAATGCAAGAAATTTCATCACTATGTGACAGTGGGGACGGTTCTTTCTGTCACACTTTTAAATTAGTGAAAATATTGTATTTACTTTATTTTTATTAGGGAGCTCTTGTGCAGTTCTTAGTGTTGCGCATAACAGGCATGCCCCTGCAGGATGCAGGGGCAAGAACTAATTGAGCCATGGATGGCGAATAGTTCGGTGCCGTCCCTACTGTCACACCTACTGTCACACTTTTCTCCTAACGAAAAAAGCCTGACCGCAACCGGCCAGGCCTAAAACTTCTTAATTAAATTAATCTACAGAGATAACTTCCTTCTTGTTATAAGATCCGCAAGCCTTGCAAACTCTGTGAGGCATCATAAGTGCACCGCACTTAGAGCATTTAACAAGATTAACAGGACTCATCTTCCAGTTAGCTCTTCTCTTATCTCTTCTACCTTTAGAAGATTTATTCTTAGGACAGATTGACATATCTACACCTCCTTATTTCCCTTAAAAATATCCATAATGCCTGCCATTCTCGGGTCAGGTACGAAGGTATCGCATTCGCAGGTATTTGTGTTTCTGTCGCAGCCGCATACAGGACACAAGCCTAAGCAATCTTCCTTACATAAAACCTTAGAAGGCATACTCATTAATAATTCTTGATTAACGAAACCAATTACATCAAATTCGTTACCGTTAAGCCCATAAAACTCATCATCGTCATCACACTCGATGCGGTTCTCTTCATTGATAAGTTCCTTGCTGAAAGATAACTTAATCGGCGTATCAACAGGCTTCAAACATCTGTCACAGGGGATTTCCAATACACACTCAAAATCACCCGTAAGAAGTATCTGTCCTGCCTTAAGATTCTCAAACTTAAGATTAATATCGCTTGCCGAACCAATCTTATAAGAAATGCCGTCAATAATGAATTCATCATCCTTATACTCGACACATTCTGTTCGAATCTTACCTAATTGAGTAAATACATCAAATAAATTAATATTCAAAGTTTCGCACACCTTATGAATTATATAGACGAAGGTAACCTTTGTCAAGCAATTTTTTACGTCAAAATCAACATTTTAGTGGTATAAATAACTTCTTATAATAAAGCCAATGTAGCTCTTGCAATGGCAAGTTCTTCATTTGTAGGAATTACATATACCTTAACTTTTGAATCTGCTGTGGAAATAAGTTCATTACTTCCTCTCTTCTTATTCTGTTCGGGATCAATTTTAATTCCGAGATAGCCTAAATAAGAAAGAATAATTTCACGAACAAAAGCTGTATTTTCGCCGATTCCTGCAGTGAAACATATTGCATCAACGCCATTCATGGCAGCAACATATGCACCTATATACTTAACAACTCTGTAGCAGAATGCGTTTACGGCGCGAATGCTGTTTTCATCTTTTTTCATGTATCCGTCTTCAAGGTCTCTAAAGTCGGAAGAAAAATTATTCGAAAGTCCGAATACGCCGGACTTCTTGTTTAATACATTAAGTACCTGATGAACATCAAGGTTTTCCTTGTCTGCAATAAACTCAATGATTGCCGGATCAA
This sequence comes from Lachnospiraceae bacterium, assembly GCA_045642345.1. GTDB lineage: Bacteria > Bacillota > Clostridia > Lachnospirales > Lachnospiraceae > JAILLW01. The sequence continues at coordinate 4,586 of JAZUIS010000093.1, read as the reverse complement.
GATCACCCGAACGTGTACCCATTATAAGTCCTTCAAGAGGTGTAAGTCCCATTGATGTATCAACACACTTACCGTTCTTAACCGCGCTTATGGAAGCTCCGTTACCTAAATGGCATACAACAATCTTAGAATCATCATACGCTTTGCCCATAATATCGGCACATACATGAGACACGAAATCATGGCTCGTTCCGTGGAAACCGTATCTTCTGATCTTATACTTTTTGTAATATTCATAAGGCAGTCCGTAAAGATATGCCTCTTCCGGCATTGTCTGATGAAAAGCCGTATCAAACACAGCGCTCATAGGAGTATTTGGCATAAGTTCCATACATGCCTTAACACCGATTAAATTGGCAGGATTGTGAAGAGGTGCCAGATCGTTGCACTCTTCAATTGCCTTAATAACATCATCATTAATCAATGTTGCTTTATTAAACTTCTCACCGCCGTGAACTATTCTGTGGCCTACAGCACCTATAGCTTCAAGGGAATCAATAACTCCGTCTTCCTTATTGGTAAGTGCATCGATAACAAGCTTAATTGCATCCGAATGGTCTTTAATCAAAGAAGGCTTTGTTATCTTATCCTTACCTGCGGGAGTATATGCAATAAAGCTTCCTTCAATTCCGATTCTGTCACAAAGTCCCTTGCATAATACATTCTCACTGTCAGAATCTATAAGCTGAAACTTAAGTGACGAACTACCACAATTAATAACCAAAATATTCATCGTAAATTTATCTCCTTAATTATGTACAAAAATATAATTTTACTGTAACTGCGCCTGTACTGCAGTAAGGGCTACAACACCCACAATATCTTCCCATGAGCATCCGCGGGACAAATCGTTAACGGGCTTTGCAATTCCCTGAAGCATAGGACCGTAGGCTTCTGCCTTACCCAGTCTTTGAACAAGCTTATAAGAAATATTTCCGCAGTCAAGGTTAGGGAATATAAGAACGTTCGCATGACCTGCAACTTCCGAACCCGGAGCCTTTGACTTGGCAATGTGGGGAACCAAAGCCGCATCGGGCTGCATTTCACCGTCAATCATAAGTGAAGGATACTGTTCCTTAGCTATTCTCGTTGCTTCCACCATCTTATCTACCAAAGGATGCTTTGCAGAACCCATTGTCGAATGACTGAGCATTGCAATTATAGGTTTTGATCCGACAAGCTGTTTAAAGCTCTTGGCTGATGTATCTGCAATGGCAGCCAGTTCTTCCGCTGTGGGATCCTGATTAAGTCCGCAGTCTGCAAAGATAAACGTTCCGTTATCGCCGTATTCGCAGTCGGGAATACACATAAGGAAGAAACCTGATACAAGCTTAACGCCCGGCGCTGTCTTAAGCACCTGAAGTGCGGGACGAAGTGTATCGGCTGTTGCATGGCAAGCACCTGCAACCATTCCGTCGGCATCATTGGCTTTAACCATAATAACGCCGAACATAAGCGGATCCGAAAGGAGCGTCTGTCTTGCAACTTCAATCGTCATTCCTTTATTCTTACGTGTTTCATATAAAAGCTGTGCATATGTCTCAAACTTTTCGCAATTCTGAGGATTTACAATTGTTACTCCGTCAAGTTCGATTTCCAGCCAGTTGGCACCATCATAAATCTTTTCGGCATCACCGATCATAATGATGTTGGCTATTCCCTCTTCCAAAATATGAGATGCTGCAATCAATGTTCTTTTATCGGTTGTTTCCGGAAGAACAATTGTCTTTTTATCTGAACGAGCTTTTTCTTTAATAATATCAATGTATGACATGATAACCCTCCTTTGACTTCTAGCCCAATTACATTTATATTAATAATTGAAATTATAAGAAATATAACATTCTAATTCAATATTTTAGGCTTATGTATCTTAATAAAAACAATAGTGTGTGCGCGATTATCGCAGAATATAATCCGCTTCACAAAGGACACGAATTTCATATTAAGCAAACCAAGGCTCAAACCGGCTGTGATTACTGCATAGTTCTTATGAGCGGTGACTTCGTTCAGCGCGGTGCTCCTGCCATTTGCAATAAATACGAAAGAACACGAATGGCTCTTCTTGCAGGTGCCGATCTTGTTCTTGAACTGCCTGCAATTTATTCGCTTTCTTCGGCTCAGGGTTTTGCCAAAGGTGCCGTCTCTATACTTAATCGCCTTAACAGTGTCGATTTACTTAGTTTCGGTTCCGAATGCGGCGATGTAAATAAGATTATGGGATGCGCAAAAGCCCTTAATGAAGATGAAGAAAAAATAGACAGCATTATTAAAGAAAATATAAGAAGCGGAATGTCCTTCCCTTCTTTGCGTGCCGAGGCCATCAAACGCGCTTCCTCAAGCAGCACTATTCTTGACGGTCCCAACAATATTCTCGGAATCGAATATTGCCGTGCCCTGGATTCCAGTGAAAGTAAAATTGCTCCCTTCACAATTAAGCGTTTCGACAACGGTTTTAACGAAGAACTTATTAACGAAGGCATGGAATTTGCATCAGCACGCTCTATCCGTAATTCCATTTTATCTCACAACAGTAATTACGAAGCCTTCATGCCTAATTATGCCCTCAGCATAATGAGTCCCAAGGCTGTTTCGATCGATGATTTTTCAGATATTTTGTATTACAAGTTATTGGGTGAAAAGTATATAGGTTATGACTCTTATCTTGACGTTTCCCTTGAATTGTCACATAAGATTATTAAGCATTTACCGACCTACAAAAATATAACTTCATTTATCGAAACCTTAAAATCCAAGAACCTGACATATGTACGTATATCACGTGCCCTGTTCCATATTCTGCTTAATATACGATATGACGACATTTCATATCGTCCTTCCTGCGTGCGAATTCTCGGATTTAAAAAGAATGCCAAGGACCTCCTTAGCATTCTCAAAAAAAATTCCGAAATCACTCTTATTTCAAAATTGGCGGATGCACCTAAAAATGCCATCCTTGAAAAAGATATATACTGTGCCAATATTTACGAACAAATTGCGCATTCAGGCATTAACGAAATTAAATGTTCTCCTATTATTCTGTAGTTTCTTGAACATCAAAATCAGTAATCTGATTACGTCCGTGCTGCTTTGAATAATACAGTCTTCCGTCTGCCTCGGATATATATTCGTCTATTCTTCGCTTAATCATATCCTCAAGCATTGCATTGTTTATAGTATCCGAAGTAACATAGTTATCCATATCCGCAGGATCTGCTTCAAGAATACCAAATGACATAGTTACTTTAATAATGTTGTCACCGGATACTATATCAAGCTTTCGAATCATATTTAACAATTCTTCAAGTTTGGCCGATGCATCCTCAAGACTGTATCCGTCAAATACCAAAATGAATTCCTCACCGCCCCAACGAATAACATATCCTTTGCCTATCATATAGTTTTTCATTGTATTGGCAACGGCAATAAGCACCTGGTCTCCTGCATCATGACCGTATGTATCGTTAACCTTCTTAAAGAAATCAATATCACCCATTGCAAGGCAGAATTTATATCCTTTGTTAATGAAGTTACCCATTGATTCTCTTAAATGCTTAACTGCCGACCTTCTGTTAAGAAGAGACGTAAGCTGGTCTTCTTCAACCATTCGGCGCAGTGATACCGCCATTTTGGAAGCACTTCTTGCCATATCTCCCAGTTCATCGTCACGTGAGGCAACTTCGCTTCTAAGTTCGGCCCTAAAATCGCCGTTTGATATGGCCTTCATATATGATTGAACCTGTTTGATATCATCAATAAATTTTTTCGTGGAATTACGTGTATAAATACATCCCAAAACCGTAGCAAGAATACCGATTCCGATAAGAGGTAAAACAGCATTCTTAACAAGTCTGTTAAACATCGAAATAGGTTCCGCAATCGAAATCATTCCGATTATGTTCTTATTAACATCATATATGGGCGTATAGTATGCATGAAACTTTTCTTTGCCCAGGGTAGCATCTGATAGATACATCGCCGTTCCGTTTTCCAGAACATTTTTAATACCTTCGTAATCTTCGCCCTTACCGATCATACGTACACTTTCTTTGTCGGTAATGGTAGTTATTAGTGCGAAGTTCTGATAATAAATCGTAACATCATATCCGGTATTTTCTCTAAAGGTATCAATGTAATCAAAGTCCATATTCAGCATATGGTCACCCTTGTACATATATTTACCGTCTTCTGCTTCGGCACTTGTAAACTCACCGGGATAAAGCGCATCAAATCCCATCATAAACGATTTGGTCAAATCGCTCATGCTTTCCTGAGTTGCTCTGTTTAGGGAGTTCGCAACAAATCCCGAACCAATACTCAGAATAATTACACCAAGTACTATCATGGGAAATATTGTGAACTTAAGGAACTTAATGCTCAATGATATTTTATTATTCATAATCATCCCCCCGGATTATCGAATCTTACACAAATAATTATTTCTATGACGTGGACCCCATAAGTTGGACACGTCAACCCCCTAAGCGGCTAATAAACTCTGTCCATACTCATATGGTGTCATTTCATTCAATCCTTCCTGATATCTGTGATACCAATAGTAATCTATATATTCTTCCAACTGTTTT
>JAZUIS010000092.1:0-45186 GCA_045642345.1 Lachnospiraceae bacterium | reverse complement strand
TTGGCGCTTATGGGAGTGACTTTATTAGTGAGATTAAAAATGGTATTCTATCAGTATGTATTCATTAGCATTTGATTTAGGTACAACTACATTAGTGGGATACCTGCTTGATATGTCTAAAGCTGTGACTGTGTCGACTTTATCACAGATTAATCCGCAGGTTGAGTATGGTGCGGATGTACTTTCGCGCGTTACATTCATGCAGGAGTCCGGGGCGAACAAAGATATACTGTCTTCATGTTTGGGGGAAGCGATTGAGAGAATGTCCCTTACCTTATTGAAACAGGTTGGTATATCTTTTGAAAACTCATGCATTGGGCAGATTGTTCTTGTGGGGAATCCGGTAATAATGGGAAGCATAGCCTCGTACGAATTTAAGCTTCCTGTTGTTTTGGTACCTCCAATCGGCAATTATGTGGGAGCGGATGCCTTGGTTGGCGCGTATATTGTCGAAAAAGAGCGACAGGATGTGACAACGGATAAAAAGGATGGTTTGCTGTCTGCCAGGTCTTTATTGGTTGATATCGGAACCAATACAGAGATAGTTTTATTGTCGGATAATGGCAAATTTGCAACTTCTGCAGCGGCAGGGCCGGCCCTTGAGGGCGGAAATATCAGCTGCGGAATGATAGGAAAGCGCGGCGCTGTGGATAAGGTTGCGTTGACTAAAACAGTCAGCGGAGAAATCGATATTATTACACATGTCATTGGGGAAATCCCGATTGACAGTGCCGAAGGTATGTGTGGATCCGGTCTTATTGATTTGTTAGCATGCCTGTTAGAATGCAAAGTTATAGATAACACAGGTTACCTTTATAGTAAAACAGAGGCTTTAGCGCAAAATTGTCCTAAAAAAATAGCAGGAAGAATTATTGAGCTTGCGGAGACTTCGGATAGTGGCAAAAACGGACGAGGTTTTAGGTTGACCGATAAAATTGTAGTTACACGGGAAGATATAAGAGCATTACAACTTGCCATATCGGCAATTCGTTCCGGTATCGAGATGCTATTTTTGGAGGAAAAGTTGACTGACACGGTCATAGATAATATTTACCTTGCGGGAGCCTTCGGAAATCATATTGATACAGATTCGGCTTTAAGGGTCGGATTACTGCCTGATTTCGATAGAACCAAAATCCGCCAAGCCGGTAATTTAGCGGGTTTGGGCGCGTGTGCAATTGCATCTGGGAAAGCATCCGTATCAGATGTTATCAAACTCAAAAATGAGATAAAAGTCATTTCCCTCGAGTCAAAAAAGGAATTCAGGGACATGTTTATGAAGTATATGAATTTTTGTGACAGTGGGGACGGTTCTTTTTGTCACATTTGTTGATTTTAAGCTGCTTTAAGAAAAAGTGTGACAGTAGGGACGGTTCTTACTGTCACATTTTTTATGTGATATCAGTATTAGATGAAAGCGCTGATACCATATTATTGATTTCACGTCAGCCCTCTTACAGTTCTAAGTGCTGCCGATATACTGTTTACGCGAAACGGCACGGCACCGAACTATTCGCCATCCATGGCTCAGTTAGTTCTTTCGCCTGCATCCTGCAGGCTCATGCCTGATTAGGAGCAACACTAAGAACTGTTACAGAGTGCTTCCTATTGAAATTAATAATATAGTATCCGCTTTTCATCTAAAGCCGAATATTAAAAGTGTGACAGAAAGAACCGTCCCTACTGTCACACTTTTTTCGGAAAGCCTGTAATGGCAACGAATGTGACAAAAAGAACCGTCCCTACTGTCACAATCGTAGAATTTTGATATTTTTTTGGAAAATATTATGTATACCTATGCACTTTTATGTGTTAAAATGGTAAAGTTATAATTTAGATATGTGAAAGATAGTTTTATGGACAGAGAATTTTTAAAGGACAAGAAAAGAATTGTTGTTAAAATAGGTACTTCCAATGTGACTCATGAAGAGACGGGAGATATTAATCTTCTTAAGCTTGATAAATTCGCACAGGTGCTTACGGATATAAGAAGCAGAGACAAGGATGTAATTATTGTATCATCCGGTGCGATAGGCGCGGGAAGAACGGCCCTTGGAATCAAGAATAAGCCGACAGAACTTCCTGTGAAGCAGGCCTGTGCAGCAGTAGGACAGGCAAGACTTATGATGATTTATCAGAAGCTGTTTGCCGAGTACAATCAGACAATAGCGCAGCTTATGGTTACGAAGCATACTCTTACCAATCCTATCAGCCGTACGAATGCGCAGAATACCTTAACGGAGCTTCTTAATATGGGAGTAATTCCTATCATTAATGAAAATGACCCGGTTTCAACCGATCAGATTCAGAATGAGGTGTTCGGTGATAATGATACACTTTCTGCGATAGTTGCCGAATTGGTTGATGCGGATTTGCTTATATTACTTTCTGATATTGACGGCTTGTATACGGACAACCCGAGAACAAACCCGGATGCCAAGTTCATTGAACTTGTAGAAAGTGTAGACGATAATATGATGCAGTATGCCAAAGGAGCTTCCACAACCTGGGGAACCGGCGGTATGACCACGAAACTCGAGGCAGCTAAGATTGCAAACGGTGCCGGTGTTGATATGATTATTTGCAACGGATCGGATGTTGTAAATATAAGTCGAATACTTGACGGCAAAGATATAGGAACTGTATTTAAAGCTTAAAAGGCAAGAAATATATCGGCACATATCCTAGCAGAATGGTGCTGATATGCGGAAATAAGCGTTTAGTAACAGGAGTTATGTAATGGAATTTAGAAACGTATTTAAGGATTTCGGATATTCCGAAAAGGAAATCAATGACAAATTGAACAATATATTTAATACCTTCTTCTATGGCCCTGAGGATGAGCGAATCTATCATGAAGCCGGAGAAGATATGGGATATCTTGTGGATACGGGAAATAATGATGCCCGCACAGAGGGTATGAGTTACGGAATGATGATGTGCGTTCAGCTTGATAAGAAGAACGAGTTCGATCGTATTTGGAAGTGGGCGCGCACTTATATGTATCTTGATAAAGGACGCAATAAGGGATATTTTTGCTGGTCTAATTCGCTGGACGGAACAAAGAATGCGGACGGTCCTGCACCTGACGGTGAGGAGTTCTTCGCAATGGCACTTATTTTTGCTTCACACAGATGGGGCGATGGTGAGGGTATATTCAATTATTCCGCAGAAGCTACAGCTATATTAAGAGCTATGCTTCATAATAAAGATACTATGTTTGCACCTGAGAATTATTACATCAGATTTGTTGCAGGATGTAATTTCTCGGATCCTTCATATCATCTGCCGCATTTCTATGTTGAATATGCCAAGTTCCTTCGCAAACAGGCTGCCAAGACCGGCGAAAAAGATTTACTTGAGGATGCAGCATTCTATGAGAAGGCTGTAACGGCATCAAGAGAGTACTTTAAGAAGTGCTGTGACGAAAATACGGGAATGAATGCAGAGTATGCCAATTATGACGGAACACCGACAATTGGTTTTGGAACAGAATGGGGAAGACATGATTATTTCTTCTCCGATGCATACAGAACAGCTGCCAATATGGGTCTTGATTATTCCTGGAGCATAGCCAAGGGCGAAACTCCCGATGAATACGAAGCTAAGGCTACAGCGGCTCTTCGTGAATTCTATGCGGATAAAAATATGCCTGATGAAAACGGCGAACCTCATTACTATGTTTATGAAATTAACGGAAAGCAGGTCCCCAAGACAGAAGATTCGGATTTTGCTTCATCCGGCAGAGTACTTCATCCATATGGATTAATCGCTACTAATGCGATGTCATACCTTGCAACGGATCCTTCACTTAAGGATAAGGCACCCGGAGCTTATGCAGTTAAGCAGTTCTGGGATTTGCCGCTTCGTAAGGGCGTACGTCGTTATTATGATAACTGCTTATATTTGTTTGCCTTTATGGCATTAAGCGGAAACTACAAAATATACTAATTGATTTACAGTATATATTTTTGGTTGATTATCATTGAGTAGGGATTTGCCCCTACTCTTTTTTTGGAATTGTTTAAATTAAGGAGGTATTTTAAATGGCATCAGATTGTACAGTAGCTATTGATAATGGCTATATAAATATACGTGTCGGAGCAATCATTAAGAAGGGAGACAAATTCTTGATGGTTGGCAATCAAAAAGATGATTATCTTTACTCTGTGGGCGGACGTATAAAGTTCGGAGAAAGCGCCGAGGAGGCAGTTGTTCGAGAAGTACTTGAAGAGACCGGAGTAAGGCTTGAAGTGGATCGTTTGGGATTTGTTCATGAAAACTTCTTTTATGGTGATTATGGTAAAAAAGAAGACAAATTGATTTACGAGATTTCGTATTTCTTTTATATGAAAACGCCGGATGACTTTGAACCGGTATGTGAGAGCTTTACCGAAGATGAATCAAAAGAACGGCTTGTATGGGTTGATAAAGACAGTGACATTACCTATTATCCCACGTTTTTTAGGACGGAACTTAGTAATCCCGGTTATTCGGTAAAACATATGGTTACCGATAATAGGAGATAGAACGCAAGTTTAACAGTATAAGAATGACAATTAATTAGTATATCTTTATCCCAACTTCTTATTTATGAGAGGAAACAAATTATGATTTATATCAAAGAAATGGATAATTCATGCTTTGAAATGTATGACAATCTTTCGATGAATGTGGATGTACGCACTGTATATGAGATTAAAAGAATTAATAATGGTTTGGGTGGATTTTGCTTTGAAGAAGTAGAAGTGACACCCTACATAAAGGATTTAAGTGTGTATGAACGTGCTACAGAATATGAAACAAATTTTGATATCGGTAAATGGCGCTTTTATATGGCGTTTGATGAGGAAAAACCGATAGGAGCAATGACTGTTGCGGGAACGACTCCTAATTTGAATATGCTTTCAGGCAGAGATGATGTATGCATTCTATGGGATATAAGAGTTATTGATGGCTATAAGCATCAGGGCGTTGGTCAGAAATTATTTGATATGGGTATCAAAAGAGCAAAAGAAGATGGCTATAAACAAATGATAATAGAATGCCAGAATAATAATGTTCCTGCATGTAAGTTTTACCATAAACAGGGTGCGGTGTTATCGAAAATTGATATGTATGCATATTTTCTTGAGGAAGATTGCAAGAATGAAGTTCAATTTATATGGTACTTGGACATATAGATTTTTGTAAAATGTGACAAAAAGAACCGTCCCTACTGTCACAAAATGTGACAAAAAGAACCGTACCTACTGTCACAAAGGAGGAAATATGAGAAAACCCAATGAAATTAAAGATTCTGAATACAGATATGATGCTTTTGATACCGGGAAGGTGCTACTTGGCAAGAAAAAGAACCATCTGCCGGCCATGGGCTGGAACAGCTGGAATGCTTTCGGAAGCGGTAATACCGAGGCTTTGACCAAGATTATGGCCGATAAGATGGTTGAACTTGGGCTGGATAAGTGCGGATATAAGTACGTTGTGCTTGATGATGGATGTTATTTGCCCAAAAGAGTAGACGGACTGCTTGCAAATGAACCGGTCAAGTTCCCCAACGGATTTAAAAACCTTTCGGATTATGTGCACTCCAAGGGACTTAAGTTTGGAATGTATAACGATATCGGAACGAATTTGTGTGCCGGCGCCGAAGTGGGAACCTGCGGTCATGAAACAGAGGATGCCAGGTCATATATTGACTGGGGAGTGGACTTTTTGAAGGTAGATAACTGCTATTATTTATGGGACAACGCAACCTTCTCGGATCCCAAGAATGCTGATTTTGTCTACACTCCCGGCATTTTGGGAATTAGAGTAACGGACGTTACTCAAACCGAATTGCCCATTTGCGAACTGACAGTGGACGATGCCGAACTTGTTGGCGAAGGAATTAAGTTTGATAACACTGATGACGGATTTAAATATGCATATTCAATCGGAACGTTTGACGGAACGGGTCCTGCCAAGTCTCCTATAGGAGCAATGAGCGGAGAATTGAAATTTACAGTAAATGCCCCAAAAGACGGGCTTTACAACATTAATATCGATTGTTATCGAAATAAAACCGAAGGAATCGGAAGATGGATTCAGCTTGCAATAGATGATGCTGCCAATGATTCACCATCATCTCCTTTGCGAAAGATAGTATTTGACGACATTCTGGAAGAATTTGAAGGTAAGTACACACTTACTTTAAAAGATATACCTCTTCGTGGCGGAAACAATCAGATTTATATAATGAATCATCGTCGCCAGGAAAATACACTCAGTTCCTATGCAAGGCTCCTTGAAGGCTTAAATAAAGCCAATCCTGACCATGATGTTATTTACTCTATCTGCGAATGGGGCAAGACACAGCCGCATTGCTGGGGCTATAAGGTGGGAGATTCCTGGAGAATACTTAATGATATCACCTTTAATGTAGGTTCTGACGGTGACCCGGGTAAGGCTTCCTGGTCTTCCGATTATACGCCGGGTGTGGCTGTTCAATATAACAAATGCGTTATTATGGATGAATTCTGCGGCCTTGATAAGGGATGGAACGATCCTGATATGCTTATGATAGGAATGGACGGGCTTGATAATACCATGAACAGAACCCATATGACCATGTGGTGTATGATGAATGCTCCTCTTATGCTGGGCCTTGATCTTCGTCGTGTTTTAAAGGGTGATGAATTGTGGAATATTATAGCCAATGACGATCTTATCGCTGTAAATCAGGATCCTCTCGGTATAGCGGCTAAGCGTGTTATGGTAAAAATGAATAATGCAAGAAAAATTGCATCACCTTCAACGGAATACATAACCGACAATGACAGAATTGATGTACTGGTCAAGCCGTTATTTAATGGAGATATTGCATTAAGTGTCATCAATCTTTCGGAAAAAGAACTGGAAATGCCGGAAATTGACATTAAGACTGTTATTAATGACATTGCTGATAAAATGGGGAACTATGAAGCGTTTACCAACTCGGTCAATTTTTCGATTTTCGATTTTTGGACAAAAAAAGAGCTCCTGTTACCGGATTCTGTAATCAAGACGAGAAAACTACTTCCCCATGATACTTATTCGGTGCGAATAAGTCCTGCAAATTTGAAAGAAAAGTGTCATAATTAATGCAACGAAATGTTATTTATTAGAAAATCATGAAAGCAAGAGAATATTTGTACTATTTGGTCGAAAGAGTGACCGAAAAGGGAACAAGCTTAACGAAATACAGAGAATCTACAATTACAAACCAAACGTTATATATCGAAAAAGAAAATGAGAAGATTCGATATTTACTGACAGAATTTGCAGATGACTATGAAATACGAAAGAAAAATGCTGCTAAAATAACGCATGTATATATGAACGATATTTTGGGAATTTCCGACGTAACAGACCCCGAATCACTGCAAAAAGCGACTAAATTGAAGGATTTGTATGATTGCAGAGTATGTGTTAAGGATATTACCCAGATGTATGTAATGGGAATTATGGATGCAGCAGTTAAAAAGCCGGTTTTGCTTTTCGGAAGTGAGGAACTGTTTACTAAGGAAGATGCCCAAAGAACAGCGGCAAGAATTATTAAATACCTTAACTGAAATAAAACGATATCGTACATAGAAAACTAACATATGAAGAAAGGAGCTAATATGCCCCAGGATAATAATAAGAAAGAAAAAGATAAATTATCATTTGGCGCAACCATGAAAAATGCCTGGTTTGCGTTAAAACTCGGGATGGAAATATGTCCGCCCATAGTAATTCATTCCTTCTTTCTGTGGCTTATAGGTCACGGAGAGTGGGTATTCTTTGACGGAGTCTTCATGAGAGTTATTGTTGATGCTCTTGATAAGAATCTGGGATTTGACCATATTTTTAAATTCATACTTATAAGCGGATTATGTGTATGCGCTGTAACTGTGTACAGTAATTATATTGAAAATGTGGTATTTCCCCTTCAAACGAACAGGCTCTTCGGAGGCATATATAGGAAGTTATATGCCAAAGCCAAGAATGTTGAACTTAAGTGTTACGAAGATCCGGATTTCTATAACCGGTATACAATGGCTATGGATGGAGCCGAAGAAAAGATAACTGCTGTTATAAGAAGCGTTTTCGGCGCTCTCTGCGGTGCTTTTGCTGCGGTTGTGGTGTTCTACTTAATGTATGACATAGATCACTATGCAATCATTTTTATTATTTCGCCCTTACTCGGTAATTTCCTATTCGGTAATTATAAGAATAAGTACGAATTCAAACGTTACAAGGAGCAAGCTCCCAATGATAAGGTTCTTAATTACGTAAGCCGTATGATGTATCTTCCGGACGGAGCCAAAGAGATACGTCTGTCGAATGTCTTTAATTTAATGAACAGACAGTATAAGCAGGCTACGGATGATAATGTTAAGATTGCCGGTAAATATGCCTGGGCAAATGCATCCCTTAACTTTTTTAGAATAACATTTACCTTTACCGTTATTTTTGAAGGAGTGCTTATATATGCCATATATCGAAACAGAGTGACGGGTACCATTTCCCTGGCCCAGCTTACCATTATGACAAGCCTTATGGTTGCCATGACATGGATACTTATCCGTGTGTTTGAAAATATAATGGACATTATGAAAAATGCTATGTTTATCAATAATCTGAAGGATTTTCTTGAATATAAGGAAGAAATTCCTGAAGATCAGGACGGAGTTATGCCAAGTCCGGAGTTTGAGAGCATTGAATTCAAAAATGTATCATTTGCTTACAAAAAGGGCGGCAAGGATACGATTCATGACTTGTCCTTCAAAATTACGGCAGGTCAGAATGCAGCCCTTGTGGGACATAACGGGGCAGGAAAGACGACGATTATAAAACTTCTTATAAGATTGTACGACCCCACAGGCGGCAGGATTTACTATAACGGAAGGGATATTCGTGAATATAACCTCAAGGCCTACAGAGAATTGTTTGCCACAACTTTTCAGGATTTCCAGTTGTTTGGAATGACTGTTAAAGAAAACGTGCTTATGGGCCGTCATTACGAAAACGAAGACGAAATGGTTATTTCGGCACTTAAGCGGGCGGGAGTATATGAAAAGATAGAAACTTTGCCCAAGGGCATAAACAATATGATGACTAAGGAATTTGATGATGACGGCGCTGTACTGTCCGGAGGTGAAAGTCAGAAGGTTGCAGTTGCAAGAACCTTTATTAAGGAAGCGCCCATGAAGATATTTGACGAACCTTCCAGTGCTCTTGACCCGATAGCGGAATACGATTTGTTCAAAAATATAATGAAAGAGGGCAGGGATCATACAATGTTGTTTATTTCCCATCGTCTTTCATCGGTTAAGAACTGCGACAAGGTATTTATGCTTGAAAAGGGAACATTAATTGAAGAGGGAACTCACAGCGAACTTATGGCAGCAAATGCCGCTTATGCACAAATGTATAAAAAACAGGCAATGAACTATCTTGCCATAGAGAATGAAGAGGAGGTGATTTTGTGAAAAAGGCTCAGGACAAACAAGAAAAAACAAAACAGAGCGTAAAAGAAGTATTTTCGAATAATTACTTCTTATTAAAACTGATTTTCACCGCATCACCGGCCTTCATCATCCTGGTGGGTCTTGATTCTATCCGTAATCAGGTATCTATATTCTTTGAACATACCGTAGGAATCGGATATGTCCTTGAGGCGGCTGAGTTTGGATATCCTTTCCAAACCGTTGCCAAATGGATACTTCTTCTTGCAGGATGTATTACTCTCGGAATGGTATTTACGGTATATGTGGGAGATTATATACAGCCGAAGCGCCGCCCGATCGTCAGCCGAAAGATTAAGATGATGCTTTACGAAAAGGCCAAAAGCGTAGATCTTGACTGCTATGATAATCCCGAGTTTTATAACAAGCAGGTACTTGCAATCTCCGAGGTTGATAAGCAGATTGACAGAGCGGTGCAATTTGTTCAGAACACTTTGTCGGGAATTACTGTATTTATTTCGACGGGTATTTTCTTCTTTATGAAGGATAAAATGTCCATTGTATTCGTGGTTATTTCCTTTGTTCTGTCATTTATATTTAACCAGAAATACAATAAACTCAATTATCTTGCCAAAGTAGAAAGTATACCCTTTTCACGTAAACGCGATTATGTAAAAAGAATATACTACCTTAACGATTACGCCAAAGAAATAAGACTTAATCCGGGTGTTTCGGATATACTTTTTGACAGATTTAATCAGGCAAATGACGAGGTTTATGAGGTTGAAAAAAAGTATGCCTTTAAGAAGTGGCTGCTTGGATTCATAAAGGGATATATTTGTAACGATGCATTCAGTGATGTGTTCTTTATAACATATCTGGTTTATCGCTCAGCGGTATTACACGACCTTTCCTTTAGTACCGTTGCTATACTTTATGGTTCCTTTGGCCGATTGAAGAATTCTCTTCGTGTATTTACGGATGCGTATCCTTTTGCCTGCGAAACCAGCCTTTATGTGGCCAAGATAAAGCAGTTCCTTGGGTACGAAGTTAAGATTACGTCCGAAGAGAACCTTGATATTGACAAGAATGCCAAGGAAGTTGAACTTCAGGATATTTCCTTTAGATATAACGAGAAGCAGGATATGCTGATTAAGAATATTAATATGCATATCAATCCCGGTGAAAAGATAGCACTCGTTGGCTACAACGGCGCGGGAAAGACTACTCTTGTTAAACTTCTTATGCGACTTTACGATGTAAATTCCGGTAGTATTGTTGTGGACGATAATGATATAAGGAAGTATTCGGTTCCAAAGTATAGGGATACAATCGGAACCGTATTCCAGGATTTTCATATTTTTGCAGGTTCGGTGGCACAAAATGTATACCTTGATGTTGACGAGAACGGCAATGATGAGGATGCATTAAACGCCATTACCCAAAGCGGACTTGTAAGCCGCGTTAAGAAACTTAAGGATGGTATGAAAACCGAACTTACGACGGAGTTTTACGAAAGCGGTGTTAATCTTTCGGGAGGTGAGAGCCAGAAGCTTGCTATTTCCCGGGTATTCTACAAAGATGCGGGGCTTATGATACTTGACGAACCTTCAAGTGCTCTTGATCCTATTGCCGAATACCAGCTTAATCATGCAATGATTGATGCTACGAAGGATAAGACTGTCATCTTCATTTCACACCGTCTTTCCACTACCCGTATTGCCGACAGAATCTTCATGCTTGAGGACGGAAGGATAGTTGAACAGGGAAGTCATGAAGAATTGCTGAAATTAGACGGGAAATATGCTAAAATGTGGAAGGTTCAGGCCGGTGCATATATAGCGGTATAAATAAACCGGCTGATAAATGATTAATTGGCGGGATACCGCACTAAATAAAGGAAGGTGAATCAAATGCCCAAAGTAACACCATTTAAAGCTATAAGACCTACTAAAGAAAATTCGGCAGCTTTTTGTGCACTCCCCTATGATGTGTACAACAGAGCTGAAGCAAAGGAAGTAGTCGGCAAGAATCCCTTATCGTTCTTAGCTATCGACAGAGCGGAAACATCCTTTGGTGATGATGTTGATACCTATGCGCCGGAAGTTTATGTAAAGGCAGCACAGATGTTAAAGGACAGAATCAGTGAAGGCGTTCTTCTTACGGAAGATAAGCCTTGCTATTATGTATATGAACTTACCATGGATGGAAGAGCCCAGACCGGTATTGTTGCCTGCTCTTCTGTAGATGATTACGTTAATTCAATTATCAAAAAGCATGAGAATACACGTGAGGACAAAGAGATAGACAGAATTAAGCATGTGGATACTACGAATGCACATACCGGCCCTATCTTCTTAGTGTACAGAGCAGTTGACGAATTAAAGAAAATAGTTGCTTCGGCTAAATGCGATGAGAAGCTTCTTTATGACTTTACTCATGAAGACGGTATAAGACACAGAGCATTTATTATTGATGATGCACCTACCGTGTCCAAAGTTGAGTCCCTGTTCAAAGATATACCCTGTACTTATATTGCAGACGGTCACCACAGATGTGCATCTGCGGTTAAGGTGGGACTTAAGCGTCGTGAGGCTAATCCTTCATATACCGGCAAGGAAGGTTTTAACAGATTCTTATCTGTTCTTTTCCCGGATGATGAACTTATGATTATGCCTTATAACAGAGTCGTTAAAGACTTAAACGGCATGTCAAAGGATGAATTTATAAAGGCAGTGGAAGATGCCGGATTTAGTGTCAAAAAGATGGGAAAAGGCTCATATGACACTAATGTTGACACTAGTGTCAGTCCTACGAAAAAGGCCGATTTTACTATGTTCTTGGAGGATGAATGGTATACACTTACTGCTGATGACAAATTATTGTCGACCGACCCGGTCAAAGGTCTTGATGTATCAATTCTCCAGGATAATTTATTGGGACCGATTCTCGGTATTGCAGATCCCCGTACGGACAAAAGAATTGATTTCGTCGGTGGCATAAGAGGTAATAAGGAACTGGTAAGAAGATGTAATAATGATATGAAAGTTGCATTTTCGATGTATGCAACATCTATCACGGAATTACTTAATGTGGCCGATGCGGGTCTTTTGATGCCGCCCAAGTCAACCTGGTTTGAACCTAAACTTCTTTCCGGCATGTTCATTCACAGTCTCGATGATTAATTTTGATCGGCAAAAGCACTGATATTTGGAAGACGGTAAAGATTTATTGTAAATATGTTTGATTATTTTTGGAAATATCAAAATGAATTACCTGATGGAGTGGGTTACGCTCAGTTTGACGTAACCCACCTTTCTATTCTTGCAGTTTTGATAATTGCAGGGGCAGTATATCTTTGGACTTACATTAAGGCAGCGCCGGATATGCGCAAAAAGATATCATTGGTGACGGCATGGGCATTGTTTTTATTGCTTCCTATAAGAATGACGTATGCCTTAATTAAGAATATACCTATTATATATGAACTTCCTCTTCATCTTTGCTCGATGACGGGTATTCTTGTTTTGATTCACAGACTGACATTATATAGATTCGGATGGATGAAGTGGCTGGGAAAAGTACTGTATACGCTTTGTCTGCCGGGGGCGGCTCTGGCTGTGATATTTCCGGACGGAACCATATATCCGCCGGTAAGTTTTATTTCGATTGAAAGTTATTTGTTTCACTTCCTTATTATAGTGTACATAGTTTCTTCTATTATTAATAAGGAAATAATACCGGGAATGAAGGGGTGGTATGTTAACATTCTGTTCCTGGCTGCGACAGTCCCGGGAGTTTATCTGTTTGATATTAAGTATAATGCCAACTATATGTTTCTGCTTAGCCCGGTTAAAGGGTCGCCTCTTGAATGGTGCATGAAGCTGCTCGGACATGATTTATATCTTGTCGGATACGCTGCCATAGCGGTAATTGTAGTCCTGCTTATGAATATACCTTTTGACATCTGTACAAAGATATCAAAATCGGCCGAGTAACTTCTTACTATATATAGGAAGAAACTCCTTTGAAACTACAACTAATAGAGTGTCAAAAAGTTGTACAAAGAAAAATACAAAAATTCGTAAAAAATATCTAAAAAAGTACTTGCAATCCCCTAAACAATCGGATATACTAGTCAATGCTGTGGCATGATAGCGTTGAAGCGTGAGGTTGCCACATTCCCGCGAGGGTGTGTGGGTTTTCCGTGGAGCGAATGTCAAGGTCTTAAATATCAGTTGCTAAATATTTAAGACAAAGAACCTGACGACAAGTCACTGTACAAGATAATGTCTGCCAACGAGCAGAAACACGGGCGTAAAGATGCCTCTCACAACATGAAACGGTTATGCAGACCGGCTTCATAAAACAAAGAAAATGATACGCGGGAAACCGCATATATTTTTTGTGAGATGTCAGGACACGCACGGAGATGTGTACAGTCACCAAGCTTGTCGTACTTAATTAGCACGAAAGTACGAAAAGGAGGCGACTTTTTTTATGGCAACAACACAGGTAATGAGAATTACTCTCAAGGCTTATGATCATCAGTTAATTGATGCATCAGCAAAGAAAATCATCGAAACAGTTAAGAAGACAGGATCACAGGTAAGCGGACCGGTTCCTCTACCTACTAAGAAGGAAGTTGTTACAATTCTTAGAGCTGTACATAAGTACAAGGATTCTCGTGAGCAGTTCGAACAGAGAACTCACAAGAGACTGATCGACATCTTAACACCTACACAGAAGACAATCGAGGCTCTTCAGAAGATTGAAATGCCTGCAGGTGTTTATATCGATATTAAGATGAAAGAAAAGTAAGACGAAGTAACTAATCGTCAAGTAACTATTAACCGGTAACGTCAAGTTACCAAACGTTTCATTACTAGTATGGCCCGATTGGGGCCCGCTGTAGAAAGGATGGAAACATGAAAAAAGCTATTTTAGCTACAAAAGTCGGAATGACTCAAATCTTCAACGAAGACGGTGTATTAGTACCCGTTACAGTATTACAGGCTGGTCCTTGTTATGTTACACAGATCAAAACTGTAGAAAATGATGGCTACTCAGCAGTTCAGGTTGGTTTTGTTGATAAGAAAGACAGAATCGTTAACAAGGACAAGGGTGGTAAGAAAGAAATCGTTCACAGAAACGGTGTTACAAAGGCTATGAAGGGCCACTTCGAGAAGGCTGGCGTTTCAAGCAAGAGATTCGTTAGAGAGTTCAAGTTCGAGAACGCTGACGAATATACACTGGGAAGTGAAATCAAAGCTGATATCTTTGAAGCTGGTGATAAGATTGATGCTTCTGCTATCTCTAAAGGAAAGGGATTCCAGGGTGCAATCAAGAGACTTGGTCAGCACAGAGGACCTATGAAGCACGGTTCTAAGTTCCACCGTCATCAGGGTTCCAACGGTGCATGTTCATCTCCTAGCCGCGTTTTCAAGGGTAAGGGAATGCCCGGTCATATGGGATGCGTTAAGGTTACAATTCAGAACCTTGAAGTAGTAAGAGTAGATGCTGAAAAGAATCTTCTTCTTGTTAAGGGCGCAGTTCCGGGACCTAAGAAGGCATTAGTTACCATCAAAGAGACCGTTAAGGCTTAATGGATGATGAAAGGAGGAAACTTAGATGGCAAAAGTATCTGTATATAATATGGAAGGCAAAGAAGTTGGTACACTCGACTTGAACGATGCAATCTTCGGTGTTGAAGTTAACGAGCATCTCGTTCACATGGCAGTTGTACAGCAGCTTGCAAATAATCGCCAGGGTACACAGAAAGCAAAGACAAGATCTGAAGTATCAGGCGGCGGAAGAAAACCTTGGAGACAGAAGGGAACAGGTCATGCAAGACAGGGTTCTACAAGATCTCCTCAGTGGACAGGCGGCGGAGTTGTATTTGCTCCCACACCCAGAGATTATTCTTTCAAATTAAATAAGAAAGAAAAGAGAGCAGCTCTTAAGAGCGCATTATCAAGCAGAGTTGCAGACGGTAAGCTTATCGTTGTTGATGAACTTAAGTTTGATGAAATTAAGACAAAGAAGTTCGCAGCTGTTATGGAGAACTTAAAAGTTTCTAAGGCATTGGTTGTTTTAGACAAGATGGATGAGAACGTTATCCTTTCAGCTAGAAACATTCCTGCAGTTAAGACAGCTCAGGTTAACACAATTAATGTTTACGATATCCTTAAGGGCGATACATTGGTATTAACCAAGGATGCGGTAGCTAAGATTGAGGAGGTGTATGCATAATGGCAGATATTAAGTATTATGACGTAATCCTTAAGCCTGTAATTACAGAAAAGAGTATGTCAGGCATGGGCGAAAAGAAGTATACCTTCTTAGTACATCCAGAGGCTAACAAGTCAATGATTAAAGAAGCTGTTGAAAAGATGTTCGACGGCGCAAAGGTTAAAAAAGTAAACACATTAAACTGCGACGGCAAGACAAAGAGACGTGGATACGTTTTCGGAAAGACTGCCAAGACAAAGAAGGCTATCGTATGGTTGACAGATGATAGCAAGGATATTGAGATTTTCTCAGGTTTATAAATCGTTGAAAGGAGAATAAGTCATGGGAATTAAAACATATAATCCATATACACCTTCGAGAAGAAATATGACTGGTTCAGACTTTTCTGAGATTACAAAGACAACTCCTGAGAAGTCGCTCCTTGTTTCTAAGAGCCACACAGCCGGTCGTAACAATCAAGGTAAAATAACAGTTAGACATCGCGGAGGCGGTGCTAAGAGAAAGTATAGAATCATAGATTTCAAGCGTAACAAGGATGGAATTCCTGCAACAGTAGTCGGAATCGAATATGATCCTAACAGAACAGCAAATATCGCACTTATCTGCTATGCAGACGGTGAAAAAGCTTACATCCTTGCACCTGAAGGATTAAAGGACGGCATGAAGATCATGAACGGACCTGAAGCTGAAGTAAGAGTTGGTAACTGCTTACCTTTAGAGCTTATTCCTGTAGGTACAATGGTACACAATATTGAGCTTATGCCTGGTAAGGGCGGACAGATGGTTCGTAGTGCCGGTAACGGTGCACAGCTTATGGCTAAGGAAGGTAAGTACGCAACACTTCGTCTTCCTTCCGGCGAAATGAGAATGGTTCCTATCCAGTGTAGAGCTACAGTTGGTGTTGTTGGTAACGTAGATCACAACCTTGTTAAGATTGGTAAAGCCGGACGTAAGCGTCACATGGGTATTCGCCCTACAGTACGTGGATCTGTTATGAACCCTAACGACCATCCTCATGGTGGTGGTGAAGGTAAGTGTAGTATCGGTCGTCCCGGTCCTTGCACTCCTTGGGGTAAGCCTGCTTTGGGTCTTAAGACTCGTAAGAAGAAGAAGGCTTCTAACAAGTTGATCGTAAGAAGACGCGATGGTAGAGCTATCAAGTAATAAGGAGGAGAGAAGAAAATGGCTAGATCACTTAAAAAAGGACCTTTCGCAGACGCTAGTTTGCTTAAAAAGGTAGATGCAATGAATGCATCAGGACAGAAGCAGGTTATTAAGACCTGGTCACGTCGTTCTACAATCTTCCCTTCTTTTGTGGGACATACATTTGCAGTACACGACGGAAGAAAGCATATTCCTGTATATGTTACAGAGGATATGGTTGGACATAAGTTAGGCGAATTCGTAGCTACCAGAACTTACAGAGGTCATGGTAAGGACGAAAAGAAGTCTAAGGTAAAGTAAGATAGGAGGTTTATCATGGCAAAAGGACATAGATCCCAAATTAAAAGAGAGAGAAATGCGCAGAAAGATTTAAGACCTTCAGCTAAGCTATCTTACGCTAGAATATCTGTACAGAAAGCGTGTTTCGTACTAGATGCCATTAGAGGCAAAGATGTTGATGCTGCTCTTGGACTTTTAACATACAGCCCAAGATACGGTTCAGCAATTATTAAAAAGTTAGTAGAATCAGCAAAGGCTAATGCAGAGTATTTATACAGCCAGGATCCTACCAAGTATCCAAATCCCGAGAACCTTTATGTTGCACAGTGTTATGCAGACAAGGGTCCTACAATGAAGAGAGTACAGCCTAGAGCACAGGGTAGAGCTTACAGAATCGAAAAGAGAATGAGCCATATCACTGTTGTTTTGGATGAAAGATAAGGAGGAAATGGATAATGGGACAGAAAGTTAATCCTCACGGCATTAGAGTCGGAATTATTAAGGATTGGGATTCTAGATGGTATGCAGAAGATGATTTCGCTGATTTCCTCGTAGAAGACCACGAGATTAGAACTTACCTTAAGAAAAAGTTATACAGCGCAGGAATTTCAAAGATTGAAATCGAAAGAGCTGCAGACAGAGTTAAGGTAATCGTTTTCACAGCTAAGCCCGGTGTAGTAATCGGTAAGGGTGGAACTGAAATTGAAGTAACAAAGAAGGAATTAGCTAAGCTCACTAACGGCAAGAAGGTTTCTGTTGATATTAAGGAAATCAAGCGCCCTGACAGAGATGCTCAGTTAGTTGCTGAAAATATTGCACAGCAGTTAGAAAACCGTGTTTCCTTCCGTCGTGCTATGAAGTCTTGCATGGGCAGAACCATGAAGGCCGGTGCACTTGGAATCAAGGCTTGTTGTTCAGGTCGTTTAGGCGGTGCTGATATCGCTCGTAGCGAGTTCTATTCAGAGGGTACAATTCCTCTTCAGACACTTCGTGCCGATATCGATTACGGTTTCGCAGAGGCTGATACAACATACGGTAAAGTAGGCGTTAAGATATGGATCTATAAGGGTGAAGTACTTCCCGCTAAGAAGACCGAAGAAGAGAATACTAAGGAAGGGAGCGACAAATAAATGTTAATGCCAAAAAGAGTAAAGCGTCGTAAGCAGTTCCGTGGTTCTATGGCCGGAAAAGCTACACGTGGTAATAAAATTTGTTACGGTGAATATGGTATTGTAGCTGCAGAACCTGCATGGATTAAGTCTAATCAGATTGAAGCAGCCAGAGTTGCCATGACACGTTACATCAAGCGTGGTGGTAAAGTTTGGATTAAGATTTTCCCCGACAAGCCTGTTACAGCAAAAGGTCTTGGCGTACGTATGGGTAAAGGTAAAGGTGCTACAGATTACTGGGTAGCAGTAGTTAAGCCCGGACGTGTTATGTTTGAAATCGCAGGAGTGCCTGAAGAAGTAGCCAGAGAAGCTTTACGTTTAGCAACACATAAGCTTCCTGTCAAGTGTAAGATTGTTTCTAAGGCCGACTTGGAAGGTGGTGTATCAAATGAAAACTAAGAAGTATGTAGAAGGTTTACAAAACAAATCAGCTGCAGAATTAGCACAGGATTTAGTAGCTGCTAAAAAAGAGCTTTTCAATTTGAGATTCCAGAATGCAACTAACCAGTTGGATAATACTGCAAGAATCACAGAAGTTAGAAAGAATATTGCCAGAATTCAGACAGTTATGACTGAGAAGGCAAACGAAGCTTAAGATAAGCAGTTTGGAACTCATTAAGAAAGGAGACTTAAAGTCGTGGAAGAAAGAAATTTAAGAAAAACACGTATTGGTAAAGTTGTTAGCAACAAGATGGACAAGACTATCGTAGTAGCTATTGAAAACCATGTTAAGCATCCTCTTTACAAGAAGATCGTTAAGGATACTTATAAGCTTAAGGCACATGATGAAAACAACGAATGCCAGATTGGTGATACAGTTAAAGTAATGGAAACAAGACCTCTTTCAAAGGATAAGAGATGGAGACTTGTTGAGATCGTAGAGAAAGTTAAGTAACTAGGAAGGAGAATTAGCATGATTCAACAGGAAAGCAGACTAAAGGTCGCTGATAATACTGGTGCTAAGGAAATCCTTTGCATTAGAGTTATGGGCGGATCTACAAGAAGATATGCCGAGATAGGTGATATTATTGTTGCTACAGTTAAGGATGCTACTCCCGGTGGTGTAGTTAAGAAGGGTGACGTAGTTAAGGCTGTAGTAGTACGTACCGTTAAAGGTGCACGTCGTAAGGATGGTTCGTATATCAAATTTGATGAGAACGCTGCTGTTATCATCAAGGATGATAAGACTCCAAGAGGAACTCGTATTTTTGGACCCGTAGCAAGAGAGCTTCGTGAGAAACAGTTTATGAAGATTGTTTCTTTGGCTCCAGAAGTATTATAGGAGGAGACTTAGATGGCTAGTTTAAAGATTAAGAAAGGTGATACAGTTAGAGTTATCGCCGGCAAAGATAAGGGCGCAGAAGGTAAAGTAACAAGCGTTGACGTTAAGAACGGTAAAGTTACCGTTGAAGGTGTTAACATGGTTACTAAGCATTCAAAGCCTTCAGCTGCTAACCAGAATGGTGGAATTATTCAGATGGAAGCTCCTATGGATGCATCAAACGTTATGTACGTTCATAAGGGTAAGACAACTCGTGTAGGTTTCAAGATGGACGGAGATAAGAAAGTTCGTTTTGCAAAGTCTACAGGTGATGTACTTGATTAATTCTAGGAAAGGAGAACATTTAGAGTGAGCAGATTAAAAGAAACATATAAGAACGAGATCGTAGATGCTATGATCAAAAAGTTCGGATATAAGAACATTATGGAAGTTCCTAAGCTTGACAAGATCGTTGTTAACATGGGTGTTGGTGAAGCTAAGGAAAACGCTAAGGTTTTAGAGTCTGCAGTTAAAGACCTTGAGACAATCACAGGTCAGAAGGCAGTTCTTACCAAGGCAAAGAAGTCAATTGCTAACTTTAAGCTTCGTGAGGGCCAGAACATTGGTTGTAAGGTTACTCTTCGTGGCGAGAAGATGTACGATTTCCTAGACAGATTGGTTAACTTAGCATTACCTCGTGTACGTGACTTCAGAGGAATCAATGCAAATGCATTTGATGGAAGAGGTCACTACGCACTTGGTATTAAGGAGCAGATCATCTTCCCTGAAATCGAGTACGATAAGATTGATAAGGTAAGAGGTATGGACGTAATCTTTGTTACAACAGCAAAGACAGATGAAGAAGCACGCGAGCTGTTAAAGTTATTTAACATGCCTTTCGCAAAGTAGGAGGAGAAAAGTTATGGCTAAGACAGCAATGAAAATTAAGCAGCAGCGTACACCTAAGTTTTCTACTCAGGCCTACAGCCGTTGTAGAATCTGTGGACGTCCACACGCTTATTTGAGAAAATACGGAATTTGCAGAGTATGCTTCCGTGAATTAGCATATAAGGGAGAAATCCCCGGTGTTAAAAAGGCAAGTTGGTAAGGAGGTAATTTAAGATGACAATGAGTGATCCTATCGCAGATATGCTTACAAGAATTCGTAATGCAAATACTGCTAAGCATGATACAGTAGATGTTCCTTCTTCCAAGATGAAGCTTGCTATTGCAGATATTCTTTTAGAAGAAGGTTATATCAAAAAGTATGATATCGTTGAAGATGGCGCTTTCAAGACAATTCGTATCTCACTTAAGTACGGTGCTGATCGTAACGAAAGAATCATCAGCGGATTAAAGAGAATTTCTAAGCCTGGTTTGAGAATTTACGCAGGTAAGGAAGAACTTCCCAAGGTTTTAGGTGGATTAGGTATTGCTATCATTTCTACTAACCAGGGAGTTGTAACTGATAAGAAAGCCAGAGAATTACAGGTTGGCGGCGAAGTACTCGCTTACGTTTGGTAATTATAGGCTAAGTATTTAATAATAGGAGGTACGGGCATGTCACGTATAGGAAGAATGCCAATCGCTATTCCTGCAGGCGTTACTGTAGAGGTAGCAGAAAATAACAAAGTGACTGTAAAAGGTCCTAAGGGAACACTTGAAAGAGTGCTCGCTTCAGAGATGGAGATTAAGGTTGAAGGCGCTGAAGTAACAGTTAGCCGTCCTAACGATCTTAAGAGAATGAAAGCTTTACACGGTCTTACAAGAACACTTATTAACAACATGGTTGTTGGTGTTACAGAAGGATACGAGAAGAAGCTTGAAGTTAACGGTGTAGGTTACAGAGCAGCTAAGGCTGGCAAGAAGTTAACCTTATCACTTGGATACTCTCACCCTGTTGAGATGGAAGATCCTGAAGGAATCGAAACAGTTCTTGATGGTCAGAACATCATCATCGTTAAGGGAATTGACAAAGAAAAAGTTGGCCAGTTTGCAGCTGAGATCAGAGACAAGAGAAGACCTGAGCCTTATAAGGGTAAGGGAATCAAGTATGCCGATGAGACAATCAGACGTAAAGTTGGTAAGACTGGTAAGAAATAGTAGATAAGGAGAGTATTAAAGATGGTTAGTAAAGAATCAAGATCTAAAGTACGTGCAAAGAAGCACATGAAGATACGTAACCGTTTTAGCGGTACAGCGCAAAGACCTCGTCTTGCGGTTTTTAGAAGTAATAATCACATGTATGCTCAAATTATCGACGATACAGTTGGTAACACATTAGTTTCTGCTTCTACTGTTGAAAAAGAAATCAAGAGTGAGATTGAGAAGACTAATAACGTTGACGCAGCAGCATATTTAGGTCAGGTAATTGCAAAGAGAGCTCTTGATAAGGGTATCGACACTGTTGTATTTGACAGAGGCGGATTCATTTATCAGGGTAAGGTCGCAGCATTAGCTGATGCAGCCAGAGAAGCTGGCTTAAAATTCTAGGAAGGGAGAAACGTAATGAGACATACAATCATTGATGTAAGCAGCATGGAATTACAGGATAAAGTTGTTGCTATTAAACGTGTAACTAAGGTTGTAAAGGGTGGTCGTAACATGCGTTTCGCTGCTTTAGTAGTAGTTGGAGACGGCGCTGGTCACGTTGGCGCAGGTCTTGGAAAGGCTGCTGAAGTTCCCGAGGCTATCCGTAAGGGTAAAGAAGATGCGATCAAAAATATGGTAAGCATTGCAACTGATGAGAACAATAGTATTACACATGACATTATTGGTAAGTTCGGTTCAGCTTCCGTTCTATTAAAGAAGGCTCCTGAAGGTACCGGTATCATCGCCGGCGGTCCTGCACGTATCGTGTGTGAATTAGCCGGAATCAAGAATATCCGTACTAAGTCATTAGGATCTAACAATAAGCAGAACGTAGTTTTAGCAACTATTTCAGGTTTAGAGTCACTTAAGACTCCTGAAGAAGTAGCTAAGAACCGCGGCAAGTCTGTTGAAGAGATTTTAGCATAGGAGGATTGGTAAGATGGCAGATAAAATGTTAAAGATTACTTTAGTAAAATCTCCTATCGGAGCAGTTCCCAAGCAGAAGAAGACACTCGAAGCAATGGGATTCAAGAAGCTTAATCAGTCTAAGACGTTCCCTGATAATCAGGCTACACGCGGACAGATTCAGCAGGTTAATCACTTATTAAAAGTAGAAGAAGTTTAATAGAATAGGAGGTGTGGCATGGATTTATCTAATTTAAGACCTGCAGAGGGTTCAAAGCAGAGTGATAATTTTAGAAGAGGCCGTGGACACGGTTCAGGAAATGGCAAGACAGCCGGTAAAGGTCATAAAGGTCAGAAGGCTCGTTCTGGAGCACCTAGAATTGGTTTCGAAGGTGGTCAGATGCCATTATACAGACGTATTCCTAAGAAGGGCTTTAAGTGTCCTTCACACAAGGATATCGTTACTATCAACTTAGATGCATTAAACGAGAAGTTCGAAGATGGTGCAACTGTTGATATCGAAGCATTAATCGTATCAGGTTTAGTTAAGAACCCCAAGGATGGAGTTAAGATCCTTGGACATGGAGAGATTACCAAGAAGCTTACTGTTAAGGTTAACGCTTTCTCAGCATCAGCTGTAGAAAAGATTGAAGCTGCTGGTGGAAGCACAGAGGTGATGTAATATGTTTACGACCCTGAAGAATGCATTCAAAATCAAAGAAATCAGAAATAAGTTATTATTTACCCTGTTCATGTTGTTTGTTATCCGCTTCGGATCACAGCTTCCTGTTCCGGGCGTAGATATTGCGCAGTTTACTGAGTGGTTTAAAGCAAAGGTTGGTTCTGGAGATTCTTCGGGATTCTTGGGAGCATTTACAGGCGGTTCTTTTGAGAACATGTCTATACTTGCTCTTAACATTACACCATACATCACATCATCAATCATTATGCAGCTTGCAACAATCGTTATCCCCAAGCTCGAAGAGATGCAGAAGGATGGCGAGGATGGAAGAAAAAAGATTGCTTCTATCACAAGATATGTGACAGTTGGTCTTTCACTTATTTCATCTACAGCAATGGCATTTGCTTTTAAGAATTCGGGAATGTTAACATCGAATTCGGCACTTGATGTGATTACTGTAATTGCTACATTAACAGCAGGTTCAGCTTTCCTTATGTGGACAGGTGAACAGATTACAGAGCATGGTGTAGGAAATGGTATTTCAATTGTATTGGTTATCAATATTATTTCCAGAGTCCCGGCAGATATGGCGTCTTTGTTTAGCCAGTTTGTATTTGCAGATGACAATAAGCCTGTAGCAGTTAAGATTGTTGCAGCACTCATCATAGTAGCGATTATTGTTGCTATCGTAGTTCTTGTTATCGTACTTAGTGACGGTGTTCGTAAGATCCCCGTTCAGTATGCTAAGAAGGTACAGGGAAGAAAGATGGTTGGAGGTAATTCTTCAGCTATTCCTCTTAAGATTAATACAGCAGGAGTTATTCCGGTTATCTTTGCATCAAGCTTGATGAGCCTTCCTGTTGTAATATGTCAGTTCTTTAATGTACAGGCTACAGGTTTTTGGGCTAATGTGCTTAAGTGCTTAAGCTCAAGCAACTGGGTTAACCCCACAAGCCCTGTTTACTCAATTGGCTTAATTATTTATGTTGTATTGGTAATATTCTTTGCTTACTTCTACACATCAATAACATTCAATCCAATGGAAGTTGCTGACAATATGAAGAAGTCCGGCGGATTTATTCCGGGAATCAGACCCGGTAAGCCCACATCGGAATACTTAACAAAGATATTGAATTACATCGTATTTATCGGTGCTGTAGGATTAACAATCGTTTGTATTATTCCTTACATATTCAATGGTATTTTCGGTGCATCGGTTTCCTTCGGAGGAACTTCACTTATCATTATCGTAAGCGTTATCTTAGAGACTGTTAAGCAGGTTGAATCTCAGATGCTTGTACGTAATTACAAGGGCTTCCTTAATGATTAATATCTGAATTTTTATTTTAAACTATAAGGTTAGGAAAGCTCAGAAACTGGGCTTTCCTTTACCTTGCTTTATGAAGAAAGTGTATACGTATGAAGATAATTATGTTAGGTGCCCCCGGTGCAGGTAAAGGCACACAGGCTATAATGATTGCAGAAAAATATGGCATTCCTCATGTTTCAACAGGTGATATCTTTAGAGCAAATATAAAGAACAATACACCTTTAGGACAGGAAGCTAAGACATATATGGATAAGGGAGCATTGGTTCCCGATGAACTTACTGTTAAGATTCTTCTTGACAGAGTTGCAAAGGATGATTGTAAGAACGGATATGTTCTTGACGGTTTCCCGAGAACAATCGTCCAGGCTGATGTTCTTAAGAAGGCTCTTACGGAACTTAATGACAGCATTGATTTTGCAATTAATGTTGATGTTCCGGATGAAAACATCGTAAAGAGAATGGGTGGCAGAAGAGCATGCGTTAAGTGCGGTGCTACTTATCATATCGAGCATGTTCCTCCCAAGACAGAAGGAATTTGCGACAACTGTGGTGAGAAACTTGTTCTTCGTGATGATGATCAGCCTGAAACAGTTAAGAAGAGATTAGCTGTTTATCATGAGCAGACACAGCCCCTTATTGATTACTATAATAAAGAAGGCGTACTCAAGAATGTCGACGGAACTAAGGACATGAATGATGTATTTGCGGATATCGTTTCAATATTAGGTTAAAAGATATGACTATTACCATTAAGTCGGACAGAGAAATCGAATTAATGAGAGAATCCTGCAGACTGTTGTCTTTGGTACATGACGAACTTGGTAAGGCTGTTAAGCCCGGAATCAGTACAAAGGATATAGATAAGCTCGGAGAGGAACTGATACGTTCATACGGATGTGTTCCTAACTTCCTTAATTATAACGGATATCCGGCTTCGATTTGTGTTTCGGTTAACGATGAAGTCGTACACGGAATACCTAAGGAAGACAGAATCCTTAAGGAAGGCGATATTGTTTCGCTGGATGCAGGACTGATATACAAAGGGTATCATTCGGATGCTGCAAGAACCTATGCGGTAGGAAATGTAACACCTGAGGTTCAAAAACTTATGGATGTTACAAAGCAAAGCTTTTTTGAAGGAATTAAGTTTGCTAAAGAAGGTTGCCACTTATTTGATATTTCAAATGCAATCGATGCATATGTTTCACAGTTTGGGTATGGAATCGTAAGAGCCCTGGTAGGACACGGAATCGGAACTTCCCTTCATGAAGATCCGCAGATTCCTAACTTCCGACAGTGGAGACGCGGCCCTAAGCTTAAAGCAGGAATGACGCTGGCAATCGAACCTATGATTAATATGGGAACCGATGAAGTATATTTTTTGGACGATGACTGGACAGTAGTTTCGGCAGACGGTTCTTATTCATCTCATTATGAGAATACGGTTCTGATTACAGACGGCGAACCCGAGATTCTCACATTAAGACAGTAAAGTATATTTTTGTTACGTAAAGATTTAATTAATGGATTTAGTATTAAGGAGATTTTGAATGTCTAAAGCAGATGTAATCGAAATTGAAGGAACAGTAGTTGAGAAGCTTCCTAATACAATGTTTCAGGTAGAGCTTGAAAACGGACACAAGGTTTTGGCTCACATCTCAGGAAAGCTTCGTCAGAATTTCATCAGAATACTTCCCGGTGATAAAGTTACATTGGAATTGTCACCATATGATCTTTCGAAGGGAAGAATAATCTGGAGAGATAAATAAGTTATTAACACATTAAACCCTTGAAACCCCTTAAATTAAGTGTTGCAAAGGGTGTATTGGTGTGGTAATATATTAAACGGTCTTTTTTTTGAAAGGAGGTTTAACATGAAAGTTAGATCATCAGTAAAACCGATCTGCGAAAAGTGCAAGATCATCAAGAGAAAAGGACGTATCAGAGTAATTTGTGAAAATCCAAAGCATAAGCAGAGACAAGGATAATCATCACCTGTAGGTTTTGATAACTTCTTGATTCACATGTAAATGTGTAAGATCGGAACAACTTTGAATGTCCCGATTGGGCAAATGACCGCCCCAATCAATTAGTACAAGGGTAATTTAAACAATTACCGGAAAATGGAGGAATAGTTATGGCTCGTATTGCAGGTGTTGACTTACCTAGAGACAAGCGTATCGAAATTGGTTTGACATATGTTTATGGAATCGGCAGAACTTCTGCTAACAAGATTCTTGAGGCAGCAAAGGTTAATCCTGATACTCGTGTTAGAGAGTTAACAGATGACGAAGTTAAGAAGATTGCAGAAATCATTGACGCTGACTACATGGTAGAAGGTGATCTTAGAAGAGAAATCGCTCTTAACATTAAGCGTTTGCAAGAAATTGGTTGCTACAGAGGTATCCGTCATAGAAAGGGACTTCCTGTACGTGGTCAGAAGACTAAGACCAATGCTAGAACTCGTAAGGGTCCTAAGCGTACTGTAGCAAACAAGAAGAAATAAAGCGTAGCAAAAATATTTGCTTGCAAGTATATTTTTGCGGCGCTAGTTCTTGGCGAGAGCCAAGAACGGATGAGGCAAAGCATTTGTAGGCAGAATGCAGCGCTAGTTCTTGGCCAAGGCCAAGAACGGATGAGGCAAAGCATTTGTAAGAAGAATGCGGCGCTAGTTCTTGGCGAGAGCCAAGAACGGATGAAACAGTTAAAGTATATTTTTTATCACAAGAAAGTAGGTTAGTTTATTATGGCAGCAGCTAAGAAAGTTACTAAGAAAGTAACAAAGAAACGTGTCAAGAAAAACGTTGAACATGGACAGGCACATATTCAGGCATCTTTCAATAATACTATCGTTACATTAACAGATAGCGAAGGAAATGCATTATCATGGTCAAGTGCTGGTGGTCTTGGATTTAGAGGTTCAAAGAAATCTACTCCATACGCAGCTCAGATGGCTGCAGAGACAGCTACTAAGGCAGCATTAGTACATGGCCTTAAGACTGTTGATGTTATGGTTAAGGGACCCGGTTCAGGACGTGAAGCAGCAATCAGAGCTCTTCAGGCAGCAGGATTAGAGGTTACATCTATCACAGACGTAACACCGGTTCCTCATAATGGTTGTCG
Organism: Lachnospiraceae bacterium; assembly: GCA_045642345.1. Taxonomy (GTDB): domain Bacteria; phylum Bacillota; class Clostridia; order Lachnospirales; family Lachnospiraceae; genus JAILLW01. The sequence goes on along the minus strand of JAZUIS010000092.1, from coordinate 17,459 downwards.
TCCACCTAAGAGACGTCGTGTGTAGTTTTATTAATTATATTTCATATTAATTGGAAGAAGGCCCTGATAGGGTTGTAAACAAAAGGAGAAAAGAAAATGGCAGTAAACAGAGTTCCTGTATTAAAGAGATGTAGAGCTTTGGGCTTAGAGCCTCAGTTCTTAGGTTATTCTAAGAAGTCTAACAGACAGCTCAAGAACGCAAACCGTAAGATTTCAGAATATGGTTTACAGTTACGTGAGAAGCAGAAGGCTAAGTTCATCTACGGCGTATTAGAGAAGCCTTTCCGTAATTACTATGAGAAGGCTGACAGAATGAAGGGTATGACAGGTGAAAACCTTATGGTTTTACTTGAGAGCCGTCTTGATTCTGTAGTATTCAGAATGGGATTTGCCAGAACAAGAAGAGAAGCAAGACAGATCGTTGATCACAAGCATATCTTGGTAAATGGCAAGCAGGTTAATGTTCCTTCATACTTAGTAAAGGCCGGAGATAAGATCGAAGTTAGAGAAAAGTCTAAGTCTTTACAGAGATATAAGGATATTGTAGAAATCACAGCAGGAAGACTTGTTCCTGAATGGATTGATGCAGATATCGAAGGTTTAAAGGGTACAGTTAAGAATCTTCCTACAAGAGAAATGATTGATGTTCCTGTAGATGAGATGCTTATCGTCGAATTATATTCTAAATAATACCATTTAACTACAAGGAGGGTTAATTGATGTTTGATTTTGAAAGACCAAATATTGAGGTTGTAGAAATCTCTGAAGACAAGAAGTACGGCAGATTCGTCGTTGAGCCCTTGGAAAGAGGCTATGGTATTACTTTAGGTAATTCCTTAAGAAGAATTATGCTTTCTTCTCTTCCCGGTGCAGCAGTTTCACAGGTTAAGATTGAAGGCGTTCTTCACGAGTTTAGTTCAATTGATGGTGTTAAGGAAGATATCACTGAGATCATCATGAATATTAAGTCTCTTGCTATCAGAAATAATTCAGAGACAAACGAAGCAAAGACAGCTTACATCGAGTACGAAGGTGAAGGTGTTGTTAAGGCTTCAGACATCCAGTGTGATTCTGATATTGAGATTCTTAATCCTGATCTTACAATTGCTACACTTTGCGGAAAGAAGACTAAGCTTTACATGGAGCTTACAATCACAAAGGGTAGAGGTTATGTAAGCGCAGATAAGAATAAGAGCAATGATCTTCCTATCGGAGTTATTGCAGTAGATTCTATCTATACTCCTGTTGAGAGAGTAAACATCAATGTAGAGAATACTCGTGTAGGTCAGATTACTGACTTTGACAAGTTAACTCTTGATGTATATACTAACGGAACTTTAGTTCCCGATGAAGCTGTATCACTTGCTGCTAAGGTTCTTAGTGAGCATTTAAGCTTGTTCATCAATCTTTCTGATAAGGCTAACAGCATTGAAGTTATGAGCTCTAAGGAAGAAGATACAAGCAAGAAGGCACTCGTAATGAGCATTGACGAGTTAGAGTTATCTGTTCGTTCATACAACTGCTTAAAGAGAGCCGGTATCAATACAGTTGAAGAATTAACTAACAAGACTCCTGACGAGATGATGAAGGTTCGTAACTTAGGACGTAAGTCATTGGAAGAAGTTTTAGCTAAGTTAAAGGAATTAGGTCTTCAGTTAAATCAGAGCGAAGACTAATTAAAAGTTGATAACCGTTTTAGTAAATCCGATGAGTGTAGAGCGGTTCTCATAAATGGAACATGGTATTGGGTCTGTAAATCCAAAGAGTAAGACTTTTTACCCCATCAGTTTGAGATAGGCATAAGCCTAAGAAAGGAGCCAATCATGGCTAAGTACAGAAAGTTAGGTAAGACATCTGACCAGAGAAAGGCATTACTTCGTAATCAGGTAACTGCACTTTTATACAATGGAAAGATTGTTACAACAGAAGCAAGAGCAAAGGAAGTTCAGAAGATTGTTGAAGGACTTATTGCTTTAGGCGTTAAAGAAAAGGATAACTTCGAGACAGTTACCGTTGATGCTAAAGTTCCTGAGAAGGACAAGGATGGTAAGCGTGTTAAGGAAGTAGTAGATGGTAAGAAGGTTACCAAGTACACTACTGTTAAGAAGGAGATCAAGAAGGATATGCCTTCAAGATTGCATGCTCGTCGTCAGATGCTCAAGGTATTATATTCAGTTACTGAAGTTCCTACAGCAGGTGCTGGAAGAAAGAAGGGAACTAAGGAAGTTGATTTAGTTGCTAAGATTTTTGATGAGTACGGTACAAAGTATGCTAACCGTAACGGTGGTTATACAAGAATCATCAAGATCGGACCTCGTAAGGGTGATGCAGCTATGGAAGTTGTACTTGAGTTAGTATAAGAATACTTATTAAAATCCCGGACTTTTGTCCGGGATTTTTTTATTAAAGTATAGTTATTGATGAGAGCGGCGGTGCCGTAATATTTATTTCAAGTCGGCGCTCTTGCAGTTCTAAGCGCCGCAAATTTAAAGGGTATCCCCAAACACACGGCACCGAACTATTCGCCATCCGTGGCTCAATTAGTTCTTGGGCTTGCGTCCTGCAAGCCCATGCCTGATAAGTGCATCGCTAAGAACTGCGTTAAGAGCGTCTCCTAATGAAATAGATATTACGGCACCGCCGCTCCCATTACTGAACACAATAGTAAAAAGTGTGACAGTAAGAACCGTCCCCACTGTCACACTTTTTTCAGAAAGCCTGTAATTATGCGAAATGTGACAGTAAGAACCGTCCCTACTGTCACACTAGAAGGTTTTTTGGAAGTGCTGCCAGTCTTTGCAGGATTTCCAGTCGCCGCCCCAGGTGAAACCGTGGGCTTTGAACAGTTTGTAGCAAAGATCGTTTTTATCGATTTTGTGGTCGAAATCAAGGTCTCGATTTACGAAACTTTCGGAGCCTTTGGGAGAGATGTAATCTGTTCCGTCGGGATTTCCTCCAAAAACAAGATATGGATTATAGAATGGATTGATATCAATGGCCAAGCCCAATGCATGCTTGCTGAGTGATGTGGTGTTTTCGACTACACGATAGTTAAAGGAGGAAGTATTGTTATCCTCCATGGAAAGTGTATCATCACCGCCATATTCATCAATGAGTTTGATTTTTTCAATCTGGTATCCGTTAAGGTACAGTTCATAGAAGATATCAACGATATCCTGTGCAATGAGTTTATTGCATATTATTTCGCCGTCCTGAACTTCATCATAAAAGTCATAGTATTTAACTTTAACATATCTTAAATCATCGTAGGTTATAGCTATATCTTTATCATCAGCCGGATATGAGATTCCGGTTATTCTTGCTTTGATTTCATCACTAAGTTCAGTAAAGTAAAAAGATTCGGCATTCATATTTTCAGCTCCTGCGGTTGTATCATCTGTAGATTCGGTTTCCGAATTATCAATAGTTAAATCACCTTCATCAGTAACGTCGGAAGTTGTATATTCAGGTGTGGGTGCAGGAGTGCTTTCCACTTTCGGAACTGCTTCTATAACGGGAGTAACGATGTTTTGGTCATTAGAAGGTTCAACCGGTATGGGTTCGGGAGTTGCATAAGCAAGCTCGGGATTTTCTTTTGCATAATCGGCAAGAGTATCATTACGTGTGAGTACCTTGATTCCGACTGTTGCTATAATTATTATTAATGCAATACCCAGAAGGGGCTTTATCAGTTGCTTAAAGTTCATATATATTTCTCCGTTAATGTGAATCTAAAGTATATCCTACGATAATCTACGATGAATTGCAAACGCGTAAAATCTTGCAAAAGCCCCATATATAAAGTAGAATTAATAGGTTATGAAAAACATAGTTAGTACGAAAAACTTAACATTTGACTATATAAGGCGCGATGAAGAAGGAAATGTCGAGGGTATTACGACTGCCGTTGACGATGTTTCCATTGACATCGAGCAAGGGGATTTTATTGCCATTTTAGGCCATAACGGCTCCGGTAAATCCACACTTGCCAAACATATTAATGCTATTCTTTATCCTACTGAAGGCACCGTATATGTGGACGGCAAGGATACATCTCTTGAAGAGAATTTGTGGCCTGTAAGACAGACTGCAGGTATGGTATTCCAAAACCCGGATAATCAGATTATTGCTACGGTTGTGGAAGAGGATGTGGGATTTGGGCCCGAGAATCTGGGAGTTCCCACTAAGGAAATTTGGGAGAGAGTTGCAGAGTCGCTTAAGGCTGTTAATATGTATGAATTTCGCAAGAAGAGCCCCAATAAGTTATCCGGCGGTCAGAAACAGAGAGTTTCAATTGCCGGTGTACTTGCCATGCACCCTAAATGCATCGTTCTTGACGAACCTACGGCTATGCTTGACCCGATGGGCCGCAAAGAGGTTATAAGAGCAATAAGGGCACTTAATGATGTTGAAAATATTACAATAATCCTTATCACACATTACATGGAAGAAATCATTTATGCGGATAAGGTATTTGTTATGGATAAAGGTAAAGTAGCTATGGAGGGCACTCCCAGAGAAATATTCAGCAAGGTAGACCGTCTTAAGAGTCTTCGCCTTGATGTTCCCCAGGCTACACTTTTGGCACATGAGCTTAAGAAGGCAGGAGTTAATCTTCCTGACGGCATATTAAGCAGAGAGGAGCTTATATGTCACTTATCTTAGATCATGTTACATATTCATACGAAAGCGGCACCAGTATGGAATCGACCGCACTTAAGGATGTAAGTACAAAGATAGACGATGGTGAGTTCATCGGACTTATCGGGCACACAGGAAGCGGTAAGTCCACATTGGTTCAGCATCTTAACGGTCTGCTTAAGCCTACAAAGGGCAATGTGTACTATAACGGTGCAGATATTAATGATTCGGATTATGACCGTAAGTCCCTTCGCAGGGATGTGGGACTGGTATTTCAGTACCCGGAGCATCAGCTGTTTGAAGAGGATGTTTTTAAGGATGTATGTTTCGGCCCCAAGAATATGGGACTTAGTAAAAAGGAATACGAACTTGCTGCTTATCATGCTCTTGAACTTGTGGGAATACCCCATGAGTATTTTTATCAGTCACCCTTTGATTTGTCAGGGGGTGAAAAGCGTAAGGTGGCAATTGCGGGAGTTCTTGCAATGAAACCCAAGGTTCTGGTACTTGATGAACCTACTGCAGGCCTTGACCCTAAGGGAAGATACGAAATTCTTGAATTAATCAAATCCTTACAGGAAAAGGAACATATTACGATTATTCTCGTATCCCACAGTATGGAGGATGTTGCCAACTATGTTGACAGAATAATCGTAATGAATAAGGGCGAAATATTCTTAGACGGTACGCCTAAGGAAGTATTCCCTCACTACAGGGAACTGGAAGAGATAGGTCTTTGTGCTCCGGAGGTTACATATATAGTAAATGAACTAAAGGAGCGGGGATTGGATGTTAAAACTACGGCAACGACCATTGATGAAGCGGTCGCCGACATTCTTGAGGCTCTTAAGAGGCGTAAGAGATAAAGAATATTTTGCGATAATTATTTTAGGACAGATATAAATATAAGATGATTCGTGACATTACATTAGGACAATATTATCCTGCCGAGTCCGCACTTCACAAACTTGACCCTCGTGTCAAATTGTTCGGAACTCTGGTGTATGTGATATCTTTGTTCGTGGTAAACAATTTAATAGGATATTTGCTGGCATTTGCATTTTTGATATTCTGTATAGCTATGTCCAGGGTGCCGGTTAAGTTTATGCTAAAAGGTTTGAAGGCAATAGTTGTACTTCTTGTTATTGCCGGTATATTTAACCTGTTGCTGACTCCGGGTGAGCCCTTATGGAGCTTTTGGAAAATCACAATAACCAAAGAAGGCGTATCAACCGCATCACAGATGGCAATTCGTCTGATTTTTCTTATTGTGGGTTCATCGGTTATGACACTGACGACAACTCCAAACAATCTGACAGACGGTTTAGAGAGCGGCCTTAGATTTCTTAAAATATTTAAAGTGCCCGTACATGAAATCGCGATGATGATGAGTATAGCTCTACGCTTTATACCTATTCTTCTTGAAGAGACGGATAAGATAATGAAGGCGCAGCTTGCAAGGGGAGCTGATTTTGAAAGCGGCAATATTATTAAAAAGGCAAAGGCAATGGTGCCTCTTCTTGTTCCGCTTTTCGTTTCTGCTTTCAGAAGGGCCAATGATCTTGCCATGGCGATGGAAGCCAGATGCTATCGGGGCGGTAAGGGCAGAACCAAGATGAAGCCCCTTAAGTACAAAGGTATAGATGCTGCAGGATATATAGTTTTATTTGCTTATCTTGGCTTGTGTATATACTTTGGACGCATTGTGACAGTAGTGTCAGTATTTTAAATTATGAAGAGAATTATGCTTACGGTAGCCTATGACGGAACAGCGTATCATGGATGGCAGGTTCAGGATAATGGGATTACCATAGAGGGTGAACTTAATAGGGCAATTAATGAATTGACCGGAGAAGTCAGTGAGGTAATCGGAGGTTCCCGAACCGATTCGGGGGTTCATGCCCTTTGCAACGTGGCTGTGTTTGATACGGAATCAATGATTCCGGGGGAGAAGTTTTCATATGCATTGAATGCCAAGCTCCCTGATGATATCAGAGTAATTGCTTCTGCGGAAGTGGCACCGGATTTTCATCCCCGCCACTGTAATACACGTAAGACATATGAATACAAAATATATAATGCACCTATAGAGGACCCAATCAAGCGCCTCTATTATCATCATACATATGTGAAGCTTGATGTTGCATTGATGCGTGAGGCCGCTTCGTATTTTATAGGAGAACATGATTTTAGTTCATTCTGTTCTGCGGGTGCTCAGGTGGATTCAAAGGTCAGAACGATATACTCCCTTGAGGTGCTTGAGATTCCCTGTGACCTTTCAATAAATTGCGTCGGTGCAAAGGATGCCTCAACTACTCTGGCAAGTAGTGTACCTGCTCGCGATATCATCATTCGTGTTTCCGGAAACGGTTTCCTTTATAATATGGTTCGAATTATAGCCGGAACTTTGATGGAAGTAGGACGTGGTGCTATAGCCCCTTCCGAAATACCTGCTATTATTGAAGCTATGGACAGAAATGCTGCAGGCCCGACAGCCCCGGCACGGGGACTTGTGCTTAGTAAATATGAAATTATGGAAGAGTAAGGTTATGCATTCAAATTTAACAGAGTACCACATCAAATATAAAAACGACAAACAAATACCAAGATTAGAAGTTAAAGGAGACCTTCCTGTTTTGAGGTCTCCTTTGCTTGCTAAAGAGGATGGAATTATATCTTTGTACACCACAAGGCATGGCGGCGTGAGTACCGGAGACCAGGCCTCACTTAATCTGTTTCATAAACTGGAGACTAATCCGGAGAACATTCGCATTAATTTTGAGTTAGTTGCCAAGGCTCTTGAGACAGAGGCTTCAAGGCTGGTAGGCGGTGACCAGACACATACGAATGTAGTACGTGTTGTTGATGCTGCCGATGCCGGCCATAATGTAACACGTCCAAAGTCTTTTTTTGATGTTGATGCACTTGTGACAAAAGACCCCACCATTACTTTGTTCGTTACAACGGCCGACTGCGTGCCGATTCTTTTTTACGATCCTGTTAAACGAGTGGTTGCTGCGGCACATTCTGGTTGGAAGGGCACCTGTAACGGAATAGCCGCGAAAGTTGTTGAATGCATGGTCAAGGAGTTTGGTACGAATCCCGAGGATGTTCTTGCTTCTATAGGACCTTCAATCTGCAAGGACTGTTATGAGGTTTCCGAAGACTTATACGAGGCATTTAGCAATAGCGGTTATTATAGGGAATCGGAAGTGAATGATATTTTTGAGCGTAAGGAGAAAGCTATGCCGGGCTCAAAGGCGGAAGATTCAGAAGTTAAGTATCAGCTTGATTTATGGAAAGCAAATGAGTATGTGCTTCTTAATTGCGGGGTACTTCGAGAACATATTGAGACAACCTGCCTTTGCACATGCTGTAATCCTACGGTTTTGTTCTCACACCGCGCCTCTAAGGGCCGACGGGGCGGACTGGGTGCATTTATCAGGCTGAAATAGTAAACAATTTGATATACATTAACTCATAAAAGGGTACTAAAAGAGATGGCGACATCTCTTTTTTTAATTCAAGTTGACATTATTGGATTATTGAGTTATATTGAATGTGCGTTCATTGAATAAGCGTTCAACCAAATGAATTATCGAATATATAGTCAGCATGAAAGGAAAAGAAAAACATGAGTAAAGTAATCATTATAGGAGGCGGAATAGCCGGATTATCTGCAGGAATTTTTGCACAAAGGGCAGGCTTTGAGGCTGAAATATACGAAAAGAACCCTTTGCCCGGAGGCGAATGCATGGGTTGGAACCGTAAGGGGTACCATATTGATAACTGTATTCACTGGCTGACCGGTACAAGAAAAGGAACCGATCTTTATGAAATATGGAAAACCGTGGGAGCGCTTTCGGATGATACCGAATACGCGACGGTTAATTCTTTCTATTCTACGGAATATAACGGACAAAGAGCTACCCTTTGGACCGATCTTGACCGAACAAGGAAAGAACTCCTTGCTTTATCGCCTGAAGATACTGCTGAAATTGAAAAAATGCTTAAGTATGTGGAATATTCAAGGCAGTGCCAATTCCCTGTCAAAAAACCTATGGAGATGTATAATCTGAAGGATTACTTCGAAATCGGTAGGAAGATGGTCGATTTTCCTAAGGTACTTAAGGAATTCGGCAAAATATCCCTTAATGATTATAGTATGAAATTTAAGCACCCACTTCTTCGAAAAATGCTGACAGATTACCTTCCCGGAAGGTATTGCGCACATTCATTCTTTGTTTCCTATGCAACTATAGTTGACGGAAACGGGAATATTCCTATGGGAGCATCTCTTCAAATGTCTCTTCGTATGGAAAAGCGATTTAAAGAACTGGGGGGAATAATCCATTACGGAAAGGCCGTAGACAGAATCTTCCTTGAAAAGAAAAAGGCCACCGGAATTGTTCTGGATGACGGTTCCTTTATTGAGGGGGATTATATTATCCCTGCAGTGGATACGTATATACTTTTTAACAAAATGCTTCCTCTGGAATATATGCCCAAGATATTAAGGACCGCCTACTCAGATGAGGATAATTATCCGGTATACAGTTGCTTTCAGGCAGCTTTTTCCGTTCCGGTTTCCTTTAACATCGGTGAAACCGTATTTATAGGAACCGAGCCTTTGGAATTCGGTCAAAACACATATGATAGAATGTATATTAAGGGGTACAACTACGATCCTGTATATATTAGTAATGACCGATATGTAATTCAAATAAATATAAGCCAAACCGATAAAGATTTTGCTTATTGGAAATCTCTGTCAAAGGAAGAATACCAAAAGAAAAAGATTGATTTGACAGAACAGATTATAAAACAGATTATTACTGCATATCCCGAACTTGAAGGAAATATTGAGCATCTTGATACGTGGACACCTCTTACCTATGAAAGATACTGTAATGCATACCATGGAAGTTATATGAGTTTTACAACCACACCGGGTGGAAAACAGGTTATACTTAATGGTAAAATAAAAAAGATATCCAATGTATTTCCTGCAGGCCAGTGGACATACTCTCCGGGAGGACTTCCGGTAGCTGTTGCCAGCGGCAAATTTGCTGTTCAGAGAATATGCAAAAAGATGAAAAAGGATATATTTATCAAAGGGTGAAGTAATGACAAGAAAAGAACAGAAGGAAGAGAGAAAACAGAAAATACTTTTTGAGGCGCTCGTTCTTTTTGTAAAAAACGGATATTGGGAAACTAAAATCACCGACATAGCAGAAGCAGTGTCAATGAGTACCGGTTTGTTGTTTCATTATTTTGAATCAAAAGAAGCTCTTCTTCTGGAATTGGTTAAAATGGGGGCCGAATCGGCCAACCGTGCCTGTCAGGGAGATGATTTGAAGCCGGAAACTTATTTCTACGAACTTTTAAGTTTTCTTTTTTCCAGTGCAAGAACATCGCCTATTATTTACTATATGTTCGTACTGATGGGAAAAGCCAGAGAAAATGGAATGCCGGATGAGGTCAGGGAAATTGCCCTCTCTGTTAAGCAGATTGAAATAAGTGCCGGATTAATTGAAGAAGGTCAGAAAAAGGGAATATTTAAAGATGGCGATCCGCTTTTGCTTTCCACTTGTTTCTGGGCTGCTGTTCAAGGCGTTATGGAAGAACTTACTTACAACGAAAATCTGCAGATACCGGATCCGAACTGGCTTGTATCAATCCTTACCAAATAAGTGTGACACATCAAAATGATTTGGGTGAGTTGCGAAATATTTGCTGAGACAGCAAACAATTCAGACTATTACGTCGGCAAACTTCATATCAACGAACTCAGATACTACTTCGGGTGCGGCATAGACCTGATAACCGATTTTGCCGGCACTGAAGAAAATACGTTCAAAATTATTGGCGCTTTCATGAATTACGGTGGGGAAGCGCTTTTTCATACCTATGGGAGAGCAGCCTCCGTGGATGTAGCCTGTAAGGGGCAGAAGTTCCTTTGACTTAATCATTGCGATGCTCTTTTCACCAACTGCTTTGGCGGCTTTTTTAAGATCAAGTTCTTCGGCTACGGGAATCATGAATACATGGTATTGTTTTGATGCACCCTGAGTAACCAGCGTTTTGAATACGCAAGCAGGGTCCTGGCCGAGAACGGTAGCTACCTCAATGCCGGAAACAGCATTTGTGTCTGCATAAGTTCTCATTTCATAGGGGAGCTTTTTTTGCTCCAGTAATCTCATCACGTTAGTTTTTTCTTCTGAAGATTTTTTCATGTTTTGTCACTCTTTATAATTTATTTTGGCTGTATTATATCACAAGAGCGCGTAAATGTTGACATCTTACTGTGTGAGTGGTATTTTGGAAAACGGTTGGCGCATCTATATGTGAGCGCAAGGTAGCAGCTCAAACATGAGCCTGAAGGAGAGATTATGAAGTTAAACAATTTGGTAGGATTAAGATTTAAGGAACGTCCCGCAGACTGCGTGATTGATTCCCATGCATTCTCGTTAAGAGGAGGTTACATTAAGTACGTTGCTAACGGTATTTATTCACTTTATCCGCCAATGAAGCGCATTACAGCTAAGATAGAGAATATTATAAGAGAAGAGATGGATGCGGCAGATTCTCAGGAAGTTTTGTTCCCTGTGGTTTTGCCCGGTTCATTATGGGAAGAATCCGGAAGATTTGAATCTGTCGGTGAAGAACTTCTTAGATTCAAAGACAGAAATGATTCTTCCATGGTACTTGGTATGACCCATGAAGAGGCAGCAGTACAGCTCGTTAGAGAATATGCAAGCTCTTATGCCAAGTATCCTTTTTCGATTTATCAGATACAGACTAAATTCAGAGATGAAGCACGTCCCAGAGCCGGACTTATCAGAGTTCGTGAATTCACCATGAAGGATGCATATTCTTTCCATACATCACAGGAAGACCTGGAAAGATATTATGACATTATGGCTAATTCATACTTTAGAGTATTTGAAAGAGCAGGAATTCCCGAGGTTGTCTCCGTTAAGTCGGATTCCGGAATGATTGGCGGAAATGTTTCTCATGAGTATATGCTTTTGACAGATGCGGGAGAGGACTCAATTGTACTTTGCGATGATTGCGGCTACAGTGCAAACATGGAAGCTGCCGATTGTACCGTCGATAATTCAAAGGCTTCACCTGCAGGAGAACTTAAGAAGGTTCTTACTCCTCATATGAAGACAATTGAGGATGTTGTAGGATTCTTAGGAAGCAATATTGAAGAGTCCTGCAAAGCTGTTATGTACCAGGACAACATGACAGACGAATATATTGTTGTATTCCTTCGCGGAGACTACGAAGTTAATGAAACAAAACTTACAAATTATCTTAAGAGTAAGGTTCATCCTGCAGTTGTGACCGAGGATTGCGGTCTTGTGGCAGGCTTCTGCGGACCTTATGATCAGAAGGCCAAGTGCAGAATAATTTATGATAAATCCCTTGAGGGTATTGAGAATTTGTGCTGTGGCGGTAATGAGGAGAATTATCACTACACAGGTCTTAACATCAAGCGTGATATAGGTGATGTCGAATATGTTGACGTTGCCAAAATAAGAACAGGCGATATATGCCCTTGCTGCGGTAAGAAGACAATAAGAATCAGCCGCGGTATTGAAGTCGGTAATATATTCCAGCTTGGAACCAAGTATTCTAAGAGCATGGGAATGACATATACAGACGAAAACGGCGAGACGAAAACACCTATCATGGGCTGTTACGGAATCGGCGTCGGAAGACTTGCAGCTTCTGTCTGCGAAGCTCATCATGATGACCGCGGACCTATCTGGCCTATTACAATTGCTCCATGGGAGATTCATCTTTGCTGTATGAGAGCCGACAATCCCGAATGTAAGGCCCTTGCGGACAAAGTGTATACAACCCTCCAAAAGGAAGGTTATGAAGTAATTTACGATGACAGAGATGTCAGCGCAGGCTTTATGTTCGCAGATGCGGATCTTCTTGGTGTACCTGTAAGAATCACCATAGGACCAAAGCATCTTGCCAATAACGAAGTTGAACTTACAACAAGAGATAAGTCGGTTAATAAGCTGGTATCCGTTGATTCGGTTATTGATGAAGCCAAGGCTCTTGTTAAATCCCTGTATGACGAAATTAATTCGAAGGTAAGAGATTAATTCGGAGAATTTATGGCACAGACGATAGAAGAAATAACAGCAAGAATAAATGAACTTTATCATAAGTCACAGGCAGAAGGACTTACGGATGAAGAGAAGAAGGAACAAGCGGATTTACGCTCACAGTATGTTGCATCCTTCAAAAGAAATCTTCAGTCACAATTAGATCACATGTCCATCCAAAGACCTGACGGCACAATTGAGAAGGTTAAAAAAATTAAATAGACTTAGGCGTAAGATTAAGAACAGACATAAATTGGGTGATAGAATTTGCACTTTGCAAACTTTATCACCTTTTTTATTACGTAATAGTAGCTTATTACAGAGAATAATCCTTGACAGGGGCGGCCGACGTGATATACTCATAAATGAACATATGAATAAATGCTCATATGTAAAAATAAAGTTATTCACTGTCATAGAAGTGTATAGATGTTTTTGAAAGGAAGTAAACATATGAAGAAGACATATAAGATTGACGTTGATTGTGCTAATTGTGCCAATAAGATGGAAGAAGTTACCAAGAAGACACCGGGAGTAATTGATGCTACGGTCAATTTCATGATGCTTAAGATGACTGTTGAAATGGCAGACGATGCAGATGAAAAAGCTATCATGAAGGAAGTTTTGAAGAATTGCAGAAAGGTAGAAGATGATTGCGAGATATTCCTGTAGTTATAAAGAACCGTGAAGCAGATATGGTGACTACGGAATTGCTTATTCATTAGAGAATAAACATATGAACAGAAAGCAAAAGAAAGTATTTGTAAGGATAGTAATATCATCATTACTGATATTGGTACTGAAACTTCTATACTTTTTCGCAGAAAAATATTATGGCGCGACAATACTGCAAAACCGGGTATTGGAATTTGTACTCTATATTATTCCATATCTGATAATAGGCTATGATATTCTAAAAAAAGCCTTTAAGGGAATTCTTAATAAGCAGGTTTGCGATGAAAACTTCTTAATGGCAGTTGCAACAGTAGGCGCGATAGCTTTGGGAGATTATACAGAGGGTGCGGCAGTAATGCTGTTCTATCAGATAGGTGAACTCTTTCAGTCTTATGCGGTTGGAAAGAGCAGACGAAATATTACCGAACTTATGGATATTCGCCCCGATTACGCTAACCTTGAAAATGGTGATAAGGTTGATCCGGATACCGTGGCAGTAGGCTCAATAATTGTTGTTAATCCCGGAGAAAAAATACCTTTGGATGGTGTGATAGTTTCGGGAAAGTCAATGATTAATACGTCGGCACTTACGGGTGAGAGCGTTCCTAAGGAAGTAAACCCCGACGATGAGATTATGAGTGGGTGCATAAACATTTCGGGAATATTAAGAATTAAAACCGTTAAACCCTTTGGAGAATCTACAGTTTCCAAGATACTTGAACTTGTTGAAAATGCGAGCTCCAAAAAATCAAAGAGTGAAAACTTTATAAGTAAATTCGCAAGGATATATACTCCTGCCGTATGCATAGGTGCTTTGCTGATTGCCCTCATTCCGCCTGTTATCGGATATATTTTATCGGGCAATATGAGTTTCCGTGAGTGGATATATCGCGGACTTACATTCCTTGTTATAAGTTGTCCCTGTGCATTGGTAATAAGTATTCCGCTTACTTTTTTTGCGGGAATAGGCGGTGCCTCAAAAGAAGGAATACTTGTTAAAGGATCAAATTATTTAGAAACCCTGTCGAAGACAAATTATATATTTTTTGACAAGACGGGAACCGTAACGCAGGGAGTATTTGAAGTAACCGGAATACACCACAATGAGCTTGAAGATGGAAAGCTGCTTGAATTGGCAGCGCTTGTCGAGGGACACACGAGTCATCCCATCGGAAAGAGTATTACTCTCGCTTATGGGAAGAAACTTGATTTTTCAAGAGTGACCGATTTGGAAGAAATAAGCGGGCATGGAATTAGAGCAAAAGTTGACGGAAAGGAAGTTGCTGTCGGAAACGCTTTGCTGATGGAGAGTATTGGCGTTGCTTATGAGCAGTGTCACAGCATGGGAACCATAGTACATGTTGCGATTGATAAAAAATATGCGGGCCATATAGTCATTTCCGATATTGTAAAGCCGAATGCCAAAGAGGCAATTTTACGTCTTAAGGCAGCAGGAGTCAAAAAGACGGTTTTACTTACCGGAGATATCGAAAGTGTCGCACTTGAAGTTAGTAAACAAATTGGAATAGATGAACATTTCGCTGAACTTCTTCCGGAGGACAAGGTAAGGAAAGTTGAAGAATTTCTTGATGGTAAAGCGGACAAAGATATACTTGCTTTCGTGGGAGACGGAATAAATGATGCGCCTGTTCTTACACGTGCGGACGTTGGAATTGCCATGGGGGCTTTAGGCTCCGATGCGGCTATAGAAGCTGCGGATGTAGTGCTTATGGACGATAATCCGCTCAAAATTTCAAAGGCAATCGAAATAGCCCGCAAGTGCATGCGTATTTGCTATGAAAATATATATTTTGCAATAGGGGTTAAAGTAATTTGCCTGGTACTGGGAGCTCTTGGCATAGCAAATATGTGGATAGCTATTTTTGCGGATGTCGGAGTTATGGTAATCGCGGTGCTTAATGCAATAAGAGCACTGTATGTTAAGAAAATTTAGCAAAAAGCGGGAGAAGGTATTTATATTTTTGCAGGGGAGTACATAATGAAAAAGATAGACGAAAATGAATTATATGATTTGGCGGAATTGTTTAAGGTATTCGGTGACTCTACCAGAATAAGAATACTTCATACACTTTTTACAGACGAATTGTGTGTGCAGGATATAGCAACAACGCTAAACATGACTCAGTCAGCCATTTCACATCAACTTAAGATATTGAAGCAGAGCAAACTGATAAAAGCTCGCCGTGAGGGGAAAATGATATACTACTCACTGGCAGATGACCATGTAAAAACCATAATCAGTTGCGGATTGGAACATGTGGAAGAATAATATTCGATATATAGATAAAAAAGTTGCAAAACCGCTAAACTTAGTAGTTGACACGGAATTGTATCTTTAATATAATAAATCGGTGCGCGAGTAGGTTTTTGATGCTTATCCCATCATTCCCTAAGAACCTAAAGCGCTTTGATCTAAGGAAGTCTTACGAAGTGGCCCGGACATCCACGAAGATAAGACAGTGTTAGAATTATGGAGGATTTATCATGAAGACATTTATGGCTAGTCCTGCTACTATCGATCGTAAGTGGTATGTAGTAGACGCTACAGATAAGACATTAGGACGCTTAGCTTCAGAAGTAGCTAAGGTTTTAAGAGGTAAGAATAAGGCTATCTTTACACCTTCAATTGACACAGGTGATTATGTTATCATCATCAATGCCGAGAAGGTTAAGGTTACAGGTAAGAAGCTTGATCAGAAGCTTTATCGTCATCACACAGGATGGGTTGGCGGTCTTAGAGAGACAACTCTCCGTGAGATGCTTGCTACAAAGCCCGTTACTGTTGTTGAAACAGCTGTTAAGGGAATGCTTCCTAAGGGACCTTTAGGTTCACAGATGTACAAGAAGTTATTCGTATACGCAGGTGCTGAGCATCCACATGCAGCTCAGAAGCCTGAAGAACTTACATTTTAGGTCTAGAAGGAGGTAATGAAAATGGCTAAAGCAGCAGCAAAATTCTACGGAACAGGTAGAAGAAAGAAATCAATTGCTAGAGTATATATGACACCCGGTAAGGGAAACATTACAGTAAACAATCGTCCTCTTGACGAGTACTTCGGATTAGAGACACTTAAGGTTATTGTTAAGCAGCCTTTAGTTGCTACAGAGACAGAAGGAAAGTATGACGTTAAAGTTAACGTTAAGGGCGGCGGAACAACCGGCCAGGCCGGAGCAATCAGACATGGCGTTGCAAGAGCTCTTCTTAAGGTTGATAACGATTTCAGAGCAACTCTTAAGAAAGAAGGTTTCTTAACAAGAGATCCTCGTATGAAGGAAAGAAAGAAGTACGGCTTGAAGTCAGCTCGTCGTGCTCCTCAGTTCTCAAAGAGATAATGCGCGAACTACAAGCGTTGCAAAACAAAAGCAAAATATATGCTCCGGAAGAGGTTACTCTTCTCGGAGCATTTTTTTGTCTTTTGTTTTATAGCGCGCCAGCGCGACATGAGCAAGACACGGAGTGTCTGCGAATGGTGCAACGCGTAGTCTGTACCTTCGCAGAAATGCGAAGTTCTTTTTGTATTAAAAAGTGATATCAATGTAGTGTTTTGTGGGATTCTCAGAGATTTGGGGACTAGTGGGTGGAAATTAAAAGGCTTAAAATGAAGGAATATGGCATGCAAATATTTACATTATGTTTGCTTGAATTATATTTTGATATGATATATAAACAGAACATGAACATTCGGATGTTGTATCTCTATTTGCTAAACAATTACTGTTATATTGTGGTAACATAGCTCTGTAAAAACCTCCTATCTTCATTTCAAGTATAGATTTTAAAATTGTCTTCTTTGATGTTGAAGAGTGTATTTGGGCATCTTATGTTGTTATATTGGCAACTTGCGTTTTGGCATATTGTTATTCGAATTAGTAACTGTTAATCTTTGCTTATCACAAAGCAAGGAGGAAGAAATTGGATGATTAAATGCAAAAATGTTGCCAAATCATTTGATGATAAAGCGGTATTAAAGGGAATTTCGTTTGATATAA
>JAZUIS010000091.1:0-12097 GCA_045642345.1 Lachnospiraceae bacterium | reverse complement strand
TATCTGTATGCGTAAGAAACGACAGACTTGTTAAATCTATGTCATTTAATGAAATATTCGTTTGCAATATTTTGTATAATACGCTTTCGGGTCAGGAGATAAGTGCCAAAGATATAGTATGCAGAACGGGGATGCTAAAGTCACAGGTTAATAAGGTAATATCTGATTTGGAAAAAAAGGGTTTTGTAAGTAAACATATATCACCCAATGATAAGCGTAAGTCATTGCTTAAACTTACGGATAAGGGAAATTCGGCATATCAGAAGGAACACAGACAGATTCTGCTTATTCTTGAAAAGCTTCGACTTAAGATAGGCGATGAACAAATAACAAAAGCAGCGTTTATGTTTAACGAACTTTCGGAAGCTATGCAGAATATTGATATTTAACTAATAAACAGGAATGTAGGAGAAATAAAATGATTAGAATAATTACTGATTCGGCAGCGGATTTTACCAAGGAAGAGGCTAAAGAGCTGGGAATAGAAATAATTAATATGAGTGTATCTTTGGGAGAGGAAACATATATTGACGGTGTTACATTATCACCTCGGGAGTTCTATGAAAAACTGATAGAAACCGATGCACTTCCCAAAACATCCCAGATTGCACCCTATGTTTTTGAAAACAAGTATAAAGAAGTTGTTAAGGCAGGAGACAGTGCGGTTGTAATCACTTTATCAAGTGAATTGTCGGGTACATATCAGAACGCTTATCTGTGCGCAGATGATTATGAAAACATTTATCCTGTTGATTCGCTTAATGTTACTGTAGGAGAACAGTGTCTGGTAAGACACGCGGTAAATTTAAGAAATCAAGGATTGAGCGCATTTGAAATAGCAAAAGCTTTATGTGAAATACGTAAAAATATAAGAGTACTTGCATTGGTTGATACACTTGAATACTTAAAGAAGGGCGGAAGAGTTTCTTCGGCATCGGCATTTGTGGGTGGTGTTCTTTCAATAAAACCGGTAATAGAGATAGTAGAAGGTAAGGTAGTTATGGCAGGTAAAGCCAGAGGCTCAAAGAACGGAAACAATCTTCTTATGGACCTGGTTAAAAAATCCGGGGGAATTGATTTTAATCTTCCTCTTACGGTGGGATATTCAGGTACGAACAGGGATTTGCTTGACAAATATATTGAAGACAGTAAGTCACTGTGGGAAGGAAAAACAGAAAAACTTCAAACGCTTATTATCGGCCCTACAATAGGAACTCATGCAGGCCCCGGTGCGGTTGCAATAGGATTTTTCGTAAATAAAGTATGATGAATTAACAACAGTTACCTTTGATGTTTTGGAGATTTTTTGGTATTCTATTTGGTAAGATTATTGCTTATAAAGGAATAGGGGAATTATGAAACGAAAATTACCGGTTTTCTTACTTGGAATATCAATGGCATTATGTGTATGTGCCTGTTCGGATGCAACTACCGCAAAAGAATCTAATATTGAAGAATCTGACGATGTGGACGAAGATACAGACGAAGAAGAATTCTATTTGGCCGATTATCAAAGCGGGCAGGTATTTATACTTAATCCCGACAGTGATGATTTTGAGATGATAGATACCAACGGGATAGCCGATATGTACGTTCCGGAGACTTCGGCGAATCTGACATATGCCGATACCACATGTCAGGTGTTTACCGCACAGCAGGAAGATTCCGACTATACTCTGTACATAAATAATGCAGACGGATGTCTGCCGGTTATGAGTAATCTTTATTTACCCAAGGTCGGTGTTGTTGACGGCGTAGTTTATATCGATGACGTAAAATATGATGAAGAAGGTATGCATAATGTATGCTATGCCTGTACACCTGACGGTCCGGGAATATATAACTGTGAAGATACCTGTGAAGCAATAGTTGAAATTCAAGACAGGACAGGAGCTTATGCATATTCACGTTATTACGGAAACAGTGAAAACTACGGCGTAGGCTACTGTGCAAATAAATACGGTATTGTTCCTCTGGGTACGACGGACAGTATTGTGTTCTATGACAAAGTGGGTAATTTCCTTGATAAGATTTCCTTCTATAATCAAGAGAATTTCAATTTCGGAGGTTTCGACGGAAGATATGTATCCTACGAAATCGAAAGTGAAAATTATGCTTCCGAAGTGATTTATGTATATGATTTGGCAACCGGTAAAACTGTTGAAGTGGCTTCAATGCCCGGTGCTACGTATAATAAATCGGTTCATACACTGGATGTTAATGATGGTGTTGTTTATTATGCCGTAACGGATTTTTATCAGGATAACGACTTTAGCAGCTGCGATATTCATTCCTTCGATGTTACAACAGGGAAGGACGAACTTATCAAAACTGTTACAAGCGTATTGGGACATGATTATTCTTCAAACCCGGGAGTATTTGCTTTTAAGGCAATAGAAAACACTGTATATTTCCTGGATGAAAGTGACAGCGCAACCTGCTGGTTTAAGGCTACCTATGACGGAGAGAAGTGGTCCGAGGCACAAAGCACCGACATGGTTGCCAAAAAGTATGAATTTGCTTCTTACGGACGAATAATTGCCGATGATTTTGAAATGCAATGTCCGTACTGTGATAAGACTGCATATTCTTATCACAATGAATATATGGAATTTGACAGTCGTGTCAATAATTATGAGAAGATAAACGAACTTATCAAAGAAGCAGCCGATACGGATATGGAGCATGCCCAAAACTTTGAAGTTTTGTATTCCGAGGAGGACTGTAGCGGTTATCTTCACGGACCTTCGGAATTAGCCGACAGTTCGGAAGAAAGTATATCAAGAATCCGCGATGTAAGAAGAGTACTTGATCACTATATATTTACGTCCAATATTTACTATTATTATCCCATAGGAGCTGCCCACGGATGGTCGGCTTACGATAATCATTTGTATGATGAAGAAACGGGAGAAGAGACTTCTTTTGCAGAACTGTACACAGGTGATGAAACAAAATTAAAGGAACTTGTTGCCGAGGGTGTTTGTGATATGTATGACGAAGGCAGTGTATATTTCTTCGAAGAAGAAAGGGATAATCTGTATGCCACTGTATATAAGATGGTGGATAAAGATAATATCTGCGTTTCCTTTTATAATGATTATCTGACAGTTGATTTCATGCAGTACGAACTGGCACCTTATTCGGAAGGAATAATATCTGTACGTGTTTCATATATTGATTTGTTTGAAACGAATGTTTCTAAAAATACCGATGACTACGACATGGATTTTGTGGATGCGTTCGGAGAACATTATACAGCGACAATTAACACATCCCTTCCCATGCATCCCTATGAGGTAGCTAAAATCAAAAAAGAAGACGGTCGGTATTATTATGAAGACGATACATATACGTCAGTGCTTGGAATCGATGCGAGTAAGTATCAGGGAGCCATCGATTTTGATACTGTAAAGGACAACGGATATGAATTCGCTTATTTGAGAATAGGTTACCGCGGGTACGGTAAAGACGGAACTTTGGCGATTGATAATGTGTTTGAACAGAACTTTGTAGCAGCAATAGATGCCGGCCTTGACGTCGGCGTCTATTTTTTTTCACAGGCAATAAATGAAGACGAAGCAAGGGAAGAAGCTGAATTTGTATTAAAGGAACTTGACAGTGTTAAAAAGAAATACGGATCAAAATATGTAACTAAACTGCCTGTGGTATATGACCCGGAAACAATTCTTGATCATGAGGCAAGAACCGACGATGTAAGTGCGGAGCAGTTTACCAGAAACGTGCATGCATATATTAACGCCATAGAAGACAACGGTTATGATGGAATGTTGTATTGTAATATGCTGTGGCAGATTTTTAGTCTTACGACAGATGATATTTTTGACGGAAGTATACGCATATGGTATGCCGATTATGAACCGTTGCCCCAGACCCCTTATATGTTTGAAATATGGCAATACACCAACGAAGCAAATGTACCGGGTGTTAAAGGGGCAGTGGATGTAGATATGTGGATTAAGAAAAAATAAATATTTTTAAATAAATTTTCAGACAACTTTACATATTTGTCACAATATGTTAAACTATTAGTGAAAACTATATTATGTAGCAGAATGCGCATTAGCGTGTTCCGGAGGTATTTTGAATTAAGGAAGGTACAATAAATGTTAGCATCATTAATACCGTTGTTTGATGACAAATTAACAGTTACGGCATATTCTATTTTTTCACAGAAGACAAATATGCTTGCTAATCCCGCTTTGTTAGGTACAGGCGCCAGAGACGGGGCAGGTTCCATTCAGGGATTTGAATTCATTGAGAACATGGGTCTTGAGACTATCTCAAGAGATAAAGATATATTCGTTACAATTAATAACATCTCTATCTTTACGGATATTGAGGCTCAGTGCAAAGATGTTCCTCATAACAGAATAGTTCTTCTAATGGATAAGGGAATTAAGCCTGAACAGATGTACATCGATCGTGTTAAGGAACTTAAGAATTCCAAGTTTAAGCTGGCTATGCGTAAACTTGCGGTATCCGATTTTGAACCATATAAAGAAATACTTAATATGGTCGATTATGTATTCCTGGATCACAAGAAGATTGATATCTCAAAGGCCAAGATTTATTTTAGCAAAGTATATCCAAATATTAAGCTTTGTGCGGTAAATGTGGAGACCATCGAAATTTACGACTCACTTGTTGCCGATGGCGGATATGCATTATATGAAGGTGAATTCTATCGTGTGCCTATTACAAAAGGCCAGACGGAAGTTGCTCCCTTAAAGGTTAACTATGTTGAATTGCTTAATATCGTAAACGATGTTGATTTTGATCTTACGAAGGCTGCTGATATTATCGGACGTGATACCGCGTTGGTAGTTAACTTGCTTGAAATAGTTAATAAGATGTCGGTTAATTCCGAGATTACTTCCATAAGACATGCGGCAGCTATGTTAGGACAGAAGGAACTTAAGAAATGGATTAATACGGCAGTAACCAATCAACTGTGCACGGATAAGCCCAATGAAGTTACAAGAGTTTCGCTTCTTAGAGCTAAGTTCGCTGAGAACATTGCACCTATGTTTGATATGGCAGGCCAGGCCGGCGAGCTGTTCCTTATGGGACTGTTCTCGGTACTTGATATAATTCTTGATATGTCAATGGCAGATGCGCTTAAGAAAGTTAAGGTATCAAAGCAAATAGAGAATGCATTGGTTAATAAAAAAGGCGAGTTCGCCGATGTATTAAACTTCATTACAGCTTATGAAGTGGCCGGATGGGGCGAAGTGGACAGAGTGATGCTTCTTAAGAATATGGACAGCGATGCTGTATATGATGCATATTCAAAGGCTCTTACCTGGTACAGAGATTTATTTAAGAAATAAGCTAAAGAAAGAAATAATTAAAGGGGATGCTTAGCATCCCCTTTTTATTTTATATTGTAACTTCTACGCCGTTTATTTCTACTGCATCATTAACTTCTATGACTATACACTTTCGACCGTCAATCATCTGAGTCTTAATTAAATCTGTTCGTTCCGGATTGACTTTAATAACAATATCCGGTGATTTAACTTCAAAGGTCCTTCCGGTATGAAGATTGGTTGCATAAAGTTCGGTGTTTTCACCTGCAGCGGCATCATATATTTGGTCGAACATCTGAAGCTTTTCGTTATCTACACCTGCTTTTTCAAAGATAGTTTTGATTTCTTTTTTGTCCAAAGTCAGGGGCTCAATTATTTCCCTGTTCTTATGATCCACTTCAAGTTCCGTAAGATTCTCGTGAATATTCTGTACGGTTTCAAAATCGGCATCATCACCGAGAGTCTCTTCAATAATGGTCTGGAAAGTTGCTTTTTGAGCCTTGGCGGTTAATGAAGGTACACATCCCAAAACCCCGTCCAGGAATGAATCATATATTTCTTCAGAGTTTTTAACGTAGTACATGGCACCGTGAATATCGGATGCTCTGTCGTTAAAAGCAGGGAAGAGGAAAGAAACCTCCGGAAGCTCTACGACCCAGTCGCGAATTCTGTTGTGGAATTCATTGGCCATGGCGTCATAGCTAAGTCCGGGCTTGCTCAAATTTACGGGACAGATGGCACACATAATATAGTCATATACTGTGTCTGAAGCATCATCGTTAATTATTTCGTCGGTAGTTTTGTTGGGAACATCATATGTGTCACAAATAAGTAATATAAGATAGTTGCCTACATAATCGAAATAATTGATTACCATGTCATAGAACTGGTTAAGTAAGGCTTCATCCTTTAATTTTGATTCTCTAAGGCGCATTAAGAATTCCTGAGTCCCGCCGTCGCTTTCCTGATTAAGGGGGAACTCCATATTAAGAGCTGTCTTTCCTATTGTGCCTGACAATGATTTACGAAGGATTTCGAAATATTTAAAGGTTTCTTCTTCGGGAAGATTAAGAAAACTCTCCGAAAAAGTTGTCTTTATATTTTTTTCGCCGTCAACGTAGCATCCGCAAATGCGGTTAATGGAACAATTTCTGGGGGTGAACTGCTTTTTGAGTTCGTTAAGCTCTGGTTTTACCATAATATTTCTCCTACATTATTTCTGTATTATCTGTGACTTTTAAATTCTTGGAAGCTGTCGATAGCATAAGCTTAATTCTGTTAAGCTGGTTAACTTCGGAAGCACCCGGGTCATAGTCGATTGCAACTATGTTACTCATGGGATACATTTTACGAAGCGGTTTGATAACTCCCTTACCTACTACGTGGTTGGGCAGGCATGCGAAGGGCTGACAGCATACGATATTGTTACAACCCTGATGGATTAACTCAACCATTTCGCCGGTCAGGAACCAGCCTTCACCGGTCTGGTTACCCAGGTTAACAATAGGCTTTGCAAGTTCCGCTGTTTCGTAAATAGAAGAGGGAGCAACGAAATTCTTTGATTTTTTGAATTCCTTGGCTGCAGCGCTTCTTAAGAATTCCACGGCGCTTATGCCCAGTCTTGAGACCAAAGCGGATTTCTTGGAACATCCCAAATAATCTGCTTTATATATCTGGTCGTAGAAGCAGTAGAGGAGGAAGTCCATAAGATCGGGAACTACCGGCTCTGCACCTTCCGACTCGAGTAATTCAACTAAATGGTTATTTCCCGCAGGGGCATATTTAACAAGGATTTCTCCGACAATTCCCACACGGGGCTTTTTAATATCTTTAATAGGAATAGCATCAAAATCTCTAATCATTTCGCGGCACATTTTGCGGAATTTAAAGAAGTTAAGATGCTTTGAAGTAACAAATTCCGTACACTTTACAAGCCATTCTTCATGTACTTTTTCCACACTTCCCGGAACCTCTTCATATGGACGCATATGGTAGACACAGCGCATAAATATATCGCCGAAGGTTACGGCATATGCAGCTCTTAACAATAGTTCCGCATTAAGGTGGAAGCCGGGATTTGTTTCGATTCCGCCTAAGTTAAGTGAAATAACAGGGATTTGCGGAAGTCCGGCTTTTTCGAGAGCTCGTCTTATGAAACCTATATAATTGGTGGCACGACAGCCGCCGCCTGTCTGTGTAATCATAAGTGCAGTTTTATTTAAATCGTATTTACCCGAAAGAACTGCATCCATAAGCTGACCTACCACAAGCAAAGAGGGGTAGCAGGCATCGTTATTAACATATTTAAGACCTACATCCACGGCACGCCTTCCGTCATTATCGAGAATTTCGAAATTGTATCCGCAGGCATTAAACGCAGGGGACAGAAGGTCAAAGTGTATAGGCGACATCTGGGGAGCAAGAATAGTGTATTCTTTTCGCATGCTTTCGGTAAACAGTACACGCTTGTAAGCACTTGAATGAATTGTACGCTCTTTACCCATACGTTCACGAACCTTAATGGCACTTATAAGTGAACGAATTCTGATTCTTGCGGCTCCTAAGTTATTTACTTCATCAATCTTAAGACAGGTATATATTTTTTCGGAACCGCTTAAGATGTCATTTACCTGATCTGTTGTTACCGCATCAAGTCCGCATCCGAAGGAATTAAGCTGAATCAGGTCAAGATTATCAACGGTCTTAACATATGATGCCGCAGCGTAAAGTCTTGAATGGTACATCCACTGATCGGATACAATAAGCGGTCTTTCGGGAGAAGCCAGATGTGAAACGGAATCTTCGGTAAGAACGGCAATATCATAACTGTTAATAAGCTCCGGAATTCCGTGATTTATTTCAGGATCGATATGGTAAGGACGACCGGCCAAAACTATACCGCGTTTTCCTGTTTCATTAAGGTATTTTATAACTTCCTCACCCTTATTCATCATGTCCTTACGGGCATTATTAAGTTCTACCCATGCTTTTTCTACAGCATCGATAATTTCGGAAGCTTTAATTTCACTAAATTCTTTAATAAGTGCATCGGCAATTGTCTTGGCGCTTAAGAATGACATGAAAGGATTTCTAAAGCGCATTTTGCCGCCCGTTATATCTTCAACATTGTTTTTGATGTTTTCGGAATATGATGTAACGATAGGGCAGTTATAGTGATTGTTTGAGTCTTCAAATTCGTTACGCTCATAAAAGAGTGCAGGATAGAAGATAAAATCAACACCTTCATTAATGAGCCACTGGATATGACCGTGGGCAAGTTTGGCAGGATAGCATTCCGATTCGCTGGGAATTGATTCTATTCCCAATTCGTATATCTTTCTGTTGGAAAGAGGAGATAATACTACCTGGAATTTAAGCTCTTTGAAGAATGTTGCCCAGAAAGGAAAGTTCTCATACATATTAAGAACTCTCGGTATTCCCACACGTCCTCTTACGGCTTCGTCAAGGCCGAGGGGCTCATAATTGAATATTCTCTTAAGCTTGTATTCGAACAGATTGGGAAGGTGGTTTTCATTTTTTGATTTACCGATACCTCTTTCGCATCTGTTACCTGAGATATACTGGCGTCCGCCTGAGAATTTGTTTATTGTAAGACGACAGGAGTTGGTACATCCTTTGCACTTGGCCATTGATGTATCAAACTGAAGATTAATAATTTCGTCAAAGGAAAGCATGGTTGATTTGTAGCCTTCGGTATATCTTTCTCTGGCAATTAATGCAGCTCCGAATGCGCCCATAATACCTGCGATGTCAGGTCTTATAGCATCACAATTTGCTATCTTTTCGAAGGAACGAAGAACGGCATTGTTATAAAAGGTACCGCCCTGAACAACTATATTTTGACCAAGTTCCGATGCGTCGGAAACTTTGATAACCTTAAACAAAGCGTTCTTAATAACGGAATAAGCAAGACCTGCGGAAATGTCCGGAACGGAAGCTCCTTCTTTTTGCGCCTGTTTTACTTTGGAATTCATAAATACTGTACATCTTGTTCCAAGGTCGATGGGATGTTCCGCAAATAATGCGGCTTTGGCAAAGTCCTGAACAGAATAATTTAATGATTTGGCGAAAGTCTCGATAAAAGAACCGCATCCTGAGGAACAGGCTTCGTTAAGCTGTACGGAATCTACGGTTTTGTTTTTGATTTTGATACATTTCATATCCTGACCGCCGATATCAAGGATACAGTCAACGTCAGGATTAAAGAAAGCGGCAGCGTTGTAATGGGCTACGGTTTCGACTTCACCGTCGTCAAGCAAAAATGCTGCTTTCATCAGTGCTTCTCCGTAACCAGTAGAACATGAACGGACTATCTTGGCATTGGGAGGCATGATTTCTTTGATTTCCTTGATTGCTCTTATGGCAGTCTTAAGGGGAGAACCGTCATTACCTGAGTAGAAAGAGTATAAGAGTGAGCCGTCTTTACCGACAACAGCTATTTTTGTTGTGGTAGAACCGGCGTCAATTCCCAGGAATGCGTCGCCTTCATAGGTTGCAAGGTCGCCCTTTACTACCTGAGCTTTGGCATGACGCTGTTCGAATTCCTCAAAGGCTTCTTTTGAAGCAAAAAGCGGCTCCATTCTTTCAACTTCAAATTCCATTTTGATTTCGCCGCTTAATTTGCCAACCATTTCTTCCATGGTGTAGAAGGCTTCTTCTTTGGCATTGAGGGCCGAACCGATAGCTGCAAAAAGGTGAGAGTTTTCGGTAGTATCGACTACGTGTTCATCATCAAGATTAAGTGTTCTTATAAATGCAACTTTAAGTTCCGAAAGGAAATGTAAAGGTCCGCCCAGAAAAGCCACATGTCCGGGAATGGGCTTACCGCAGGCAAGTCCCGAAATTGTCTGTTTAACAACAGCCTGGAAGATAGATGCCGAAAGGTCTTCTTTGGTGGCACCTTCGTTAATAAGAGGCTGAATGTCGGATTTGGCAAACACGCCGCAACGTGCTGCTATTGTATATAGTGATTGATAACTTTTGGCATATTCGTTAAGCCCGGTAGCATCTGTTTGGAGCAAAGATGCCATCTGATCGATAAATGAACCGGTACCGCCGGCACAAATGCCGTTCATACGTTGTTCAACGTTACCGCCTTCAAAGTATATAATTTTGGCGTCTTCACCGCCAAGTTCGATGGCAACATCGGTCTTGGGGGCTATTTCTTTTAATGCGGTGGCAACACTTATTACTTCCTGTACAAAAGGAACTTCAAGATGATTGGCCAAAGTTAATCCGCCCGAACCTGTAATCATGGGATGGAGTGTGATATTGCCAAGCTTTGAATAAGCATCCTGCAACAGGCTTAAGAGAGTCTCTCTTATGTTGGCATAGTGTCTTTGATAATCTGAAAACAGAAGATTATGTTCCCGGTCCAAAATAGCAATTTTGACGGTGGTAGAACCGATATCAATTCCCAGTGTATATTCCATAGTACTTATATATCCTTTACTTCTTATTTATTATATGCAACCACAGAATAATAACATAAGTTGCCGATTTTTTCTATGAATATAAATAGTTTTATTATTTTTTAAGAAATTCTTTAAGATTTTTGGTATAGGCCTTTATTAAAAAGTGTGGTAGAATAAATAAGTTAAATTGGGCGTTAATGTCCATGAGAAATAATTCATAGTGTGAGAGGTAATTATTATGAAGAAATCCTTATTAAGTATTGTATTGTGCGCAGCACTTACAATAGGTATGCTGGCGGTTCCCGTTACTGCCAATGCAGCTTCTGTTGCAGATTCGGCAGCAGTTGCGGCAAGCTCTTCGGGAGCTTTGATTGTAGGAAGCAATGTGGTTGTTTCTGCGGCTCTTGGCGCAGCTCCCGCATCCGATGACGGAATGGTTCACTTATTTGAATTAAAGACATATGAGTATTCTATTCCTAACGGTGCTGCTCCGGTGGCAAGTGTTGCATCAGCAGCTAACGTTACGGCAACAATCCCGCTTAATTACACAGCAGGAGCAAGCAGACTTTACAACAAGTTCGTATTTGCGGTTAACAGAGGCGGAGTATGGTACACAGTTAACGAGCCTCAGTATATTGTTAATCCGGAAGTTCTCGGAGATCAGTCAAAGACACGTGTTGCACGTCCTTTGAAGTGTTTCCAGGAGGGTAATGTAGTTAGTATTAATCTAAACGGTACAGGTACGGATAATCCGTATTACAACGTTCTTCATGCTGTTTTATATACCGACAATATTAATTCACCATGTGCCGATCCTACTGCCAAGTCACCGGATTCTCATCCTATTAAGGCAAATCCGATTAACCAGTACATGCTTAATGCCAATGATGAGGCAGGTGTTAACGGACTTATAGCAGACTGTGTTAACTATGCCAAGCATTCATCTATACAGGACTTCGTTATCGGTAATGAAGTAAATGAAAGATGCTGGAACTATATGGCATATACAGATTGGGATACATACATGCGTAAGTTCGCACAGGTATTCAGAGTTTGTTATACCGCAATTAAGTCTACAAATCCTAATGCGAGAGTTTATATAAGCCTTGATCAGGTTTGGGATAAGAATGCAAACAGTTATGAATATATTGATGGTGTTGATTTCTTAAATAAGTTTAACAACCTTATGAGAGCTAACGGAAATATTGACTGGGATTTAGAGATTCATCCATATCCTAATCCTCTTTATTATCCTAAGTTCTGGGATATGTCAGGTGTTAAGAACGGCGCTACATTTAAGCAGCAGGTTAAGAAAAGTCGAGTCGTAGC
>JAZUIS010000090.1:0-5992 GCA_045642345.1 Lachnospiraceae bacterium | reverse complement strand
GTGTCATCTTTAATAAGTTTAAGGGCATCACGAATTACAGTAAGAGTTCTTAATCCCAAAAAGTCCATCTTAAGAAGTCCCAGTTCTTCAATGGTCGTCATTGTAAACTGAGTTGTGATGGAACCGTCCGCTCCTCGGGATAAGGGAACCAGTTCTTCTGCAGGGCGTGAACATATAACCACACCTGCAGCATGCATTGATGTATGTCTGGGCAATCCCTCAAGACGTTTTGACATATCAATAAGTTCCTTAACCTGGGAATCCGTTTCGTATATCTTTCGAAGTTCGGGATTCATGGATAGGGCTTTATCAATTGTAATATTAAGCTCATTGGGAATCATCTTGGAAATTGAATCCACGTAAGCATAAGGAAGGTCCATTACCCTTCCCACATCACGAATTACGCCTTTGGCAGCCAGCGTACCGAAGGTAACAATCTGCACCACCTTTTCGGGTCCGTATTTACGGCTTACGTAATCGATAACTTCCTGACGTCGCTCGTAGCAAAAATCTATATCAATATCGGGCATCGATACTCTTTCGGGGTTAAGGAAACGCTCGAAGAGCAGGTTATACCTGATAGGGTCGATATTCGTAATTTTAAGTGTATATGCGACTATGGAGCCTGCTGCCGAACCACGTCCGGGGCCCACCATAATTCCGTTCTGCTTGGAATAGTTGATAAAGTCCCATACTATAAGGAAATAATCAACATATCCCATCTTCTTTATGACACCCAGTTCATAATCAAGTCTTTGTTGCAGTGTCTGCGTATCCCCGGGAATAAGAGCGTTAGGATTTCCATATCTTTCCACAAGGCCGTCGTTACAAAGCTTATTAAGATACGTCCATGAATCATAGCCTTCCGGAACCTCAAAATGGGGTAACTTCGTAACGCCGAATTCTATCTCAACATGACAGCGGTCGGCAATTTTCTGGGTATTCTCTATAGCTTCGGTTGCATACGGGAATAAAAGACGCATTTCGTCTTCGGATTTAACGTAGAACTGTCCGCCTTCATATCTAAGTCTGTCTTCGTCCTGAAGCTTCTTACCTGTCTGAATGCAAAGGAGAATATCGTGAGGCTTAACATCATCCGCATATGTATAGTGAACATCATTGGTACATACAAGGGGTATGTTAAGTTCCCTGGACATCTGCACAAGGGCCATATTAACGGTCTGCTGCTCGGGAATATTATGATCCTGCAATTCAAGGAAATAGTTGCCCTCTCCAAAGATATCCTTATACTCAAGAGCTACCTTTTTGGCTTCATCCGTTAAGCCCTTCATAATAAATCGCGGCACCTCGCCCGCAAGGCAGGCAGACAAAGCTATAATTCCCTCATGGAACTCTCTTAAGACTTCCTTATCAACTCTGGGTCTGTAGTAATATCCTTCGGTAAAACCTCTGGACACTATCTTCATAAGATTGGCATAACCTATATCATTTTCGGCAAGCAAAACAAGGTGATGATATCTTTCTTCACCACCGCCGATTTCCTTATCAAAACGGGAATTGGGAGCAACATAAACCTCGCATCCCAATACAGGATTTATTCCCTCCTCACGACAGGCACGATAAAAATCGATAACCCCATACATGACGCCATGGTCTGTAATGGCAGCCGCCGTCATTCCCAGTTCTTTGACGCGCTTAACGTATTCTTTTATTTTGTTGGATCCATCCAGAAGCGAATATTCCGTGTGGACATGCAAATGTACAAAGCTCATAGGTTGCCTTTCGAATCTATGTTCTATTATATCAAAAAAGAGGGATTTGCGCTATTGCAAATCCCTCAGGTAATGTATAAAAATATCTTTTTTAAATTATTTGTAAATACACCGGTATTGATTACAGATATTTCTTTAATGCATCAGCCTTGTCTGTCTTTTCCCAAGGAAGGTCAAGGTCGTTACGTCCGAAGTGTCCGTAAGCAGCTGTCTGCTTGTAGATAGGACGTCTTAAGTCGAGCATCTTGATGATTCCTGCAGGACGAAGGTCGAAGTTTTCTCTGATAGCCTTAAGAAGTGCTTCATCCGAAATCTTACCTGTGCCGAATGTATCAACCATGATAGATGTAGGCTGTGCAACACCGATAGCGTATGAAAGCTGGATTTCACACTTGTCTGCAAGACCTGCTGCAACAATATTCTTAGCTACGTATCTTGCTGCATATGCTGCACTACGGTCTACCTTTGTACAGTCCTTACCTGAGAATGCACCGCCGCCGTGACGAGCATATCCGCCGTAAGTATCTACAATAATCTTACGACCTGTAAGACCTGCATCACCGTGAGGTCCACCGATTACGAAACGGCCTGTAGGATTAATGAAGAACTTGGTGTCTGCATCGATGAGTTCCTTAGGAAGCACGGGATCAAAAACATACTTCTTAATATCTTCGTGAATCTGCTCCTGAGTAACATCTTCATCATGCTGTGTTGAAAGAACAACTGCCTCAAGTCTGATGGGCTTGCCGTTCTCATCATATTCAACGGAAACCTGGCTCTTTCCGTCAGGTCTTAAATACTTAAGTGTTCCGTCCTTACGAACCTTGGTAAGCTGAAGAGCTAACTTATGCGCTAATGAAATAGGGTAAGGCATGTACTCATCTGTTTCGTTGGTAGCATAACCGAACATCATACCCTGGTCACCTGCTCCTGTATCAAGGTCATCCTTAAGATCACCCTTCTTAGCTTCAAGCGCCTTATCAACACCCATAGCTATATCTGATGACTGCTCATCAATAGCACACAATACTGCACATGTGTTACCGTCAAAACCGTATTCTGACTTGGTATAACCGATTTCCTTTACGGTATCACGTACAATCTTCTGCATATCTACATATGCATTTGTTGTAATCTCACCTGTGATTAATACGAAACCTGTACAACATGCTGTCTCACAAGCAACTCGGCTCATGGGATCCTGTTCCATGCAGGCATCGAGGATAGCATCCGAAATTGCATCGCAGACTTTGTCGGGATGTCCTTCGGTAACTGATTCTGATGTGAATAATCTCTTTTCCATCTTTTGTCTCCTTTATTTATGAATCCAATAAAAAAGGTCCGCTGACAATCAGCGGACCGGTTACATCGATAAAAAATACCAAATCCTCTTATTGTTCGATAAACTCGCTCAGGTAGGCACCTTCCTTAATGGGGTTGCCGTGGCTTCACAGATCCTATGTATCTCCACCACTCTGAATAAGAGAAAAACAATATTAAATTTAATACTTCATATCTGTTAGATACAATACTCTATATGATTTGGTATGTCAAGAGACTACTTACCGACAGTTTTATCAAGCAACTCATCATAAGTATATATATGATATGCTCTTAATTCATTAGCACCCGTTGACGGCATATGCGTGTTGAGAATTACATTCTTTCCGTCTTCGCTTATTCCCGCAAAGTTCTCAAAGGTTGATATTATTGTTCCGTCTTTGGTAATTCCCACTCCGGCACCCGGGGTGTTACTGTCGGATTGTTGAGCAAAGTAAGAATTTCCCATTGCATCATTTCCCGCCTCAACCGAAACCGGAGCATCAAGCATTACTTCATCAATTACATATGTCTCTGCCGTATTTACAGTAATCAATCTTCCGTTTTCAAAACTATATACTATATATTTTTTGTCCGCATATCTAAATTGGGCATGAGGATTTCCGTATGATGCGACCAGATCACTATATGTCAGGTCGGATGTTTTGGCATCTGCAAACAATAAATCAACTACAGGTCCGCTGTATGGCTCACTTGATGACACCTCCGAAAGCTCATACCTGTTTAAAATTGTGGAATCCAAAGTCGGAATAGCGTAAAACGCATCTGAATTCGGTGCCTTAACTACATACTTAAGTGATGCAGAATCCATCATTTCGCTATATCCAAGTACCGAAATTCCGTCGGCATTGACATCAAGATTAATTTCCTGTCCCAGAGAAGTAAACAGTTTGACACTTCCGTCCTTACAATCTTCAAATGACAAAAGATGCGCATCCGACAGGTTATAAATATCTATGAGTTCTCCTGTCAATGAATCAAGTTCCATAATTACCGAACCGGAAGCAAGCAACACATAACCGTCACTTGTTTCATGTATGGCATCCACTCCTGAATTTCCCAAATTTATCTGATAGCATTCCTCATTATTATCATAGTTAATACATCTTAGCATGATTGCAGGAATTCCATTGTCTGAGGATAGTTCCTGATAGCACAAATACAGACGATTATCTATCAAAGATGCATAGATTAATTTGCTTACACCGGTATTATATGTTTTGACATCCCGTGTATCCAGATTAACCACACAAACAGTTTCTTCCTGTGTACTGTCAGCTTCTTCCTGCGTATTAGCCTTTATATCATCCTTAACATATAAAAAAGTTTTATCGTTCAGGAACGTAGTATATTTACCAAATGATATCCTTTTGTATTCACCTTCAGTCAGGTTAAGATCATAAATCTCACCTGCAATCCCAGTACTCCAAACTAATACTTCCGTATCAACAGACATACCGATATAGTAACCGGCAGGACTCGTTACTGCAGTCCTGTTGTTCTCGGAAATAAGAATCGCGTTTTTAGTTACAATATTACTTTGGCCAAGAGTCGCTATCATAAGTCTGTTGTTCGGACCTATATAAAATATCCTGTCATTATCAAGGAATCCTGCCGACAAACCGTCATCGACCCCACGTATTGCCTCGGAGGTTTCAAAATCAACCTGTCCGAAATCGTCTGTTTTTACTACTCGGACATTTCCCGCATTATCAGCAAGTAATAAATGCTTCCCATCATTTGAAAACTTAACATTAACTATTTCATCGCTCATTTGAATCGTATCATTTGAAACGTACCTGATTTCGTTTTCATAAACTCCAAGTATCTTCGCAAGTTTAGCTGTAAGTTTGCCATCATATTTACCGAAACGTCTCCTGCTTAACTTTGATACCTCTTCAATACCCTCAAGGGCCGCATTTGTATTACCCACCGAATAATCATCGTCTATTTTTGTAAGAAGTGTATCTATCTGATTATTCGTAAGTTTCCACTTCTGAACACCTATAGTAATTACCGCCGTTAGCGACAAAAGCGCAACCGTACTTGTAATAATTGCCATCTTCTTCATTCTGTCTGCTTTGCGCTGCAATATACGTTCCTGTTCGCGCTGCCTCAATGTATCATAGGGCACTCCAAGCAGCGAAGCTGCAACACGGATATACTCAACCTTAAGTCTTTTCATAATCTCATTTTGATTGTTGCCGCGCACATCCGAAGCAAAAGGCTCAACCTCTGCGTTAAGTAACTGGGGCGGGAAGGATTCGTTGGTACTTCCTTCGCACAAAACAACTATAATCTTGCCATATCCGTGCAGTGAAATAAAAGTTTCTATTTCCTTCATACACCACTTGGATTCCCGATATGTAGGTGAACAGATTACAATAAGATACTCGGAATTCTTAAGAGCATGTTCAATTGATGTACCCAGATTATCCGAAAGCGGAAGTTCATCCTGATCACGGAATATACGTCTGATTCTGTCCTTAGGCACCTGATCTTTGACATTTTCAGGTACGGTATATGTCTCAAGCAGAGTCTGTAAATTCTTCGCTACGAACTCATCCGTAGGATTATGTCGATAGCTTATGAAGGCATCATAGTGTATGTTTTCAAAAGGGGTTTCCATTTCTATCCTTTCTGTCAAATGACATTACGTGTGTACAGCATGCTGGGGCGATAAGCATCTCCCGAGGTGTACTCACCTGTTTCCGTAACTTTATCCTGTATCTTTTTCCTAAAATTCGCCTTGTACAATTTGCGCCCCAGAAGTATTTCCGTAATCTTCTGAATACGTGGAAGGGTGAATTTCTGCGGCAAAAATTCAAATGCTATATTTTCATTTTCGGCCTGTCTTGAAAGTCTTTCTCTGGCACTTCTTAATATTTCGACATGGTCAAAAGCCAATGGATAATCCG
>JAZUIS010000089.1:0-52993 GCA_045642345.1 Lachnospiraceae bacterium | reverse complement strand
TCCTATCCAATGGCGCTGTATATCCTTTGTCGATTCGGGCCAGTCCACTTCGTTAAGGCCTTCAAGAAGCTTGTCGGCAAAGGCTACCTGATCAATAACCCACTGTTTCATATTCTTACGAATAACAGGATATCCTCCACGCTCCGACTTGCCGTCGATAACTTCATCATTCGAAAGAACGGTACCCAGCTCCTCACACCAGTTAACAGGCATGTCAACAAGCTTAGCATATCCGTCAAGATACAACTGCTTAAAAATCCACTGAGTCCACTTATAGAACTTAGGGTCGGAAGTTGCCACGCACTTAGACCAGTCGTAGTCAAAACCAAGTTCCTTAAGCTGAGCAGTAAATGTCTGTATATTTTTTTCCGTAAATCCGTTGGGATGATTACCCGTAGTAACGGCATACTGTTCCGCCGGAAGTCCGAAGGAATCATATCCCATAGGATGAAGAACATTATAACCCTGCATTCTCTTCATTCGGGACATAATATCCGTAGCCGTATATCCTTCGGGATGTCCTGCATGGAGCCCTACTCCCGAGGGATAAGGGAACATATCCAAAGCATAATACTTAGGCTTGCTAAAATCCCACACATCCGTTTTGAAGGTATTGTTATCTGCCCAGTATTTCTGCCATTTTGTTTCAATTTCATGATGATTGTACGGTGTTGCCATTTTTTAATCCTTCTTTTCTGTATAAAAATATATAATTTACAAACATATCAATTCTACTAACCAAGTATTCTTTAGTCAAGTAAAGTCGAGTTAAGATGCTTATTAATAATTGTAATAAGTTCATCCTTGGTGTAGGGTTTAAAACAAACATCCCTAAAGCCCAGTTCTATATAATTCTCATAGGCACCTTTAATAGCGTTTGCCGTCAGAACTATAACAGGAGTTTCATTGTTAAGACCCTCTGTCTGTTTCTTAATTCTTTCATAGCATTCTACGCCGTTCATCTCCGGCATAAGGTGGTCCATAAAAATAAGATCATATTTATTCTTAAGTGTATACTCCAGTGCTTCAAACCCCGATTGTGCCATATCAATTTCCATTGTAGTTTCTTTAAGGAAGGCCTTAAATACCTTTAGGTTAAGGGGGGTATCGTCAACCACAAGAACCTTTGCGCTGTCTATTTCAAGTACGCTTGAGTCGGTTGCTACCTCAAGAATATCGGCACTTGAAAATTCCGATACAAAGACATCCGGTTCATGTTCAAGTTCCAAATCAAAGAAGAAGGTAGAACCCTTTCCGTAAACAGAATTTACTTCAAGTTCCGAATTCATCAAATTAAGCAATGCTGCCGTGATGTTAATACCAAGGCCGGTTCCTTCTATATTGGCACTCTTCTTTTCTTCAATACGCTCAAAGGCTTCAAAAAGCTTATCGAGATTTTCTTCCTTAATGCCTCTGCCGGTATCAATTATTTCGGTTCTGAAATTTACTTTATTGTCATAATTCTTAAGCAAAGATATACGTAGCATAACGGTGCCAGAGTCCGTATACTTAACGGCATTACTAAGCAGATTAATCAGAATCTGCCTTAGTCTGTTGGAATCTCCCACCAAAACATCCGGCATATAATCCGTTATATCAAACTGTAGATTAAGGCCTTTATCATTTGCCTTAATAAGAAACATTCCCCATAACTCTCTTAATATTGTGGTAATCGAAAATTTCTCGTAAGACAGCTGCAGTTTTCCGCTTTCAATCTTGGAAAAGTCGAGAATATCATTAATTATCTCAAGAAGATTCTTGGAAGCAACATAAGCATCCGTAGCATAAACCTTCGTAGACTCTTCAAGAGTTGAATTAATAATCATTTCATTCATTCCCATAACCGCATTCATAGGGGTACGAATTTCATGGGACATTCTTGCAAGGAAATCGGATTTTGCCGCATTTGCTTTATCGGCAACCGTTTTAAGTTCCTCTGCCTCTTCTTTTGCTTTAACTACCGCGGAAAATTCCGGCGTTTCCAGTGAAGACTGCATAATAAGCATTGATAAAGATACACCGAACAGTGAAACAAGCACTACCGAATCAATCAGTACCTCCAGAAGCGCACATGTTGTGGTCAGAAAGCAGAATGTACATATTGCTATAAACTGATTCTTGGAATAATTGTGACGACCCTTAAGCGTAACTATAAAGCCCATAGCGATAACAAATGCAAGGCCAATATAAATAAACGGATACATGGGTCCCTTTATGTAATTGCAGTTATCATCAAACCAGGTCATATGACCGCAGAAAAAGTCAAGAACGCTCGATGCAAAGTAAGCAACCGATACAATGCCTGCTATAAAATCTTCCACACGATTATGTTTTTCGTAATCTTCCTGATATGACCTAAAATACATATAAACCATAAGTGCTATGGTTATATTCACACAGTTAAAGCTACATCTGAAAAAATGCATAACTGCCGGCGTAAACATTCCAAGGTACGTCCGTGATATCGTCTGAATAATATCAAGAAAACAAGATACAACCAATAAAGCAACAATTCTTAAATAAGAATTGTTCGCTTTTGATACACCCTGATATCTTAATTTTGAACTGATAAATAATATTATATTGATAATAATTGCAGCAATTAAAAAATCAATATTTCTAAATAGATTAAACACATCTGTACCTCTAAGCAATGATACGAATATACTATAATAATATACCAAAAAATAAATGCAATAAAAAGCCCCGACATTAATTTGTCGGGGCTCCAAAAAACTATTAACTATACTTCCGCATTACCTTCGGCAACCTTAGCTGCTCTTGCTGCAACTTCCTTCTCCTGAATGTCTGAAGGACACTGCTCATATCTGATAAATTCATATGAATATGTACCGCGTCCCTGAGTCATAGAACGAAGGTCCGTACCGTATCCGAATAACTCCATCATAGGAATCTCGGCTTCAACACAGGTCTTGCCCTGTCCTGCAGGATTCATACCAAGGACACGTCCGCGGCGCTTATTTAAATCGCCCATTACATCACCGGTATATGAATCGGGAACTGTAACCTTCAATGATTCAATAGGCTCAAGAAGGATAGGACCGGCATCCATAAAGCCCTTCTTAAATGCCTGGATTGCAGCTGTCTTAAATGCCATTTCGGATGAATCTACAGGATGGTATGAACCATCATACAAAACAGCCTTAACACCAACTACGGGATATGCTGCCAGAGGTCCTCTGGGAACAGATTCCTGAATACCCTTTTCAACTGCAGGGAAATAGTTCTTGGGAACTGCACCGCCTACAACAACCTGCTCAAATACATAAGACTCTTCAAGGTTGCCGGAAGGCTCGAATCTCATCTTAACGTGTCCGTACTGTCCGTGTCCGCCCGACTGTTTCTTGTACTTATATTCAACATCGGAATTCTTCTTAATTGTTTCTCTAAATGCAACCTTAGGCTTTGTAAGTTCAATCTCAACCTTGTATTCGTTAAGCAACTTGGATGCTATAACTTCAAGGTGAAGATCTCCCATTCCGTAAAGAAGCATCTGACGATTCTCAGCATCGTTAACAAACTTCATTGAAATATCTTCATGTCCGATCTTCTGAAGAGCCTGAGATAATTTATCAACATCACCCTTATCCTTAGGGTTATATCTCATGTAAGTATAAGGTACCGGCATCTCCCACTTACCGAACTTAATTGTTGTAGCTTTGGTTGAAAGAGAATTACCTGTTCTTGCGCCTGTAAGCTTAGCCAATGCACCGATATCGCCTGCATGTAATTCAGATACTTCAATAGGCTTATTTCCCTGAAGAACATAAAGCTTACCGATCTTCTCTTCGATTTCTTTATCAACATTGTAAAGAACATCATCAGACTTAAGAACACCCGAATTAACCTTAATAAGCGAATACTTACCGATGAAAGGATCAACG
This sequence comes from Lachnospiraceae bacterium, assembly GCA_045642345.1. Classification (GTDB taxonomy): domain Bacteria; phylum Bacillota; class Clostridia; order Lachnospirales; family Lachnospiraceae; genus JAILLW01. The sequence continues at coordinate 49,088 of JAZUIS010000089.1, read as the reverse complement.
ATTGTCTTCCATACATATGCTGACTTAGCCTTTGAAAAATCGTAATCGCAATCATAGATTTCATTGGTTTTCATATTGATACCCTTAACCTGTCTGTTCTCAGGTGAAGGGAAATACTTAATAATATCGTCAATCAAAGCATATACGCCCTGGCAAAGAGTGTTGGAACCCATTGTCATAGGAACGATAGAGCCGTCACATACATTGGTTCTTAAAGCTGCTCTGATTTCGGCTTCCGAGAATGTCTCGCCGTTAAAGTATCTTTCCATCATTTCTTCCGATGTTTCGGCAACAGCTTCCATGAGGGAATCTTTAAACTGCTGTAAGTAGGGCTTAGAATATTCGGGCATTTCGCAATCAACAACGTCCTTACCCTGCCATCTGTGAGCAGATTCTCCGACAACGTTAACATATCCTACGAATTTTTCGTTTTCTCTAATCGGGAAATGGAATGGAGCAAGCTTCTTACCAAACTTCTCGGTCATGTCTTCAAGTACCTGACGGAATGAAGCATTATCAACATCCATATTTGAAACATAAATCATACGAGGGAGTTTATACTTTTCACATAAATCCCATGCCTTTTCTGCGCCAACTTCAACACCGGCCTTACCGTTTACTACGATAACAACAGCGCCTGCAGCAGACAAAGCCTCTTCAACTTCACCCTCAAAATCAAAGAATCCGGGTGTATCAAAAACATTTATTTTATAACCTTCCCATTCAATCGGAATTACAGAAGTTGTAATTGAAATCTTCCTCTTAATTTCTTCCTTTCCGAAGTCTGAAAGAGTATTTCCGTCTTCTGTCTTACCCATTCTGGATGTAATGCCGGAAAGATATGCCATAGCTTCCGTAAGAGCTGTCTTACCTGCACCTCCATGGCCTAAAATTGCGACATTTCGAATCTTGTCGGTTGTGTAAATATTCATCTTGTAACCTCCATAAGTTGTTTTTAGGCAATTCATACCCCCATACGACTGCCTAATAGACATTTTACTAAATTTTCTGAATATTTACAATAAAAAAAAGACGGTACATCGCTAAAATGTACCGCCTTTAACATATTCAAAATTATTCTTTTACACCACCGATTGTAAGTCCTGTTACGAAATATCTTTGTAAGAAAGGATACAAACAAACAATAGGTAAAATTGTAATGATAGTTGCCGCAGATCTTACTGTTGTAGGTGTAACTGTATTACTTGCATACTTAGCAGAATCCGCACTACCACCCTGCTGCATTACTGATGAAAGCAGCTTCATCAACTCATACTGAGCTGTTGTCAATTCTGTATGGAACTTATTGTAAAGCATAGCATCGAACCACGAGTTCCACTGGTATACTGCTACGAACAAAGCAATTGTTGCATACACGGGCTTACATAAAGGAGAAATAATCTTAACGAAAATTGTCCAGTATCCTGCTCCGTCAAGCTGTGCGGATTCTTCCAAACTATCCGGAAGACCAAGCATATATGTACGCATAACGAGCATATTCCATGCACTAACCATACCGGGAACAACATAAACCCAGAAGCTGTTTGTTAAGTGAAGATCCTGATACAAAACAAGTACGGGAATCATACCACCGTTAACATACATTGTAATAACCCAGAATAATGAAAGACCTCTCTTAAACAAGAATCTCTTACGGGATACTACGTATGCAAGCAATGCATTAACAAACAATGCCGATAAAGTTCCTATAACGGTTCTAAGTGTTGTAATCTTAAAACCTGTCATTAAGTTTTCAAGTGCAAGAACCGTATCATAGTTCTTCAGTGAAAACTTACGGGGCCATAAATGAATACCGCCACGTACCGCATCAAGTCCGTCATTAAAAGATATGGCTACCGTATTAATGAGCGGATATAATGTCAAAATTAAAAATATAAACATGAACAGTCCGATAAAGAGGGTGAATACCTTACTTCCAAGGGAACTGTCGATTCTTTTTGATTCCATCTAAACGTCCTCCTAGAATAAGCTGTCTTCGCCTGTTTTACGGGCTATGTAGTTACAAATTACAATCAGCGCAATACTTATTGCACTCTTAAACATACCGGCTGCTGTACCAAGCGAGAAGTTGTTCTGTGCAATACCCCACTTAAGTACAAAGATATCAAGCGTATCAGATACTCTCTTAATTGTATCATTACCCAATAAGTACTGTACTTCGAATCCTGCATTCAATACGTTACCTACATTGATAAGCAACAGAATAATGAATGTCGGCTTGATACCCGGAAGGGTAATATATCTGATTCTTTGAACTCTGCTTGCACCGTCAATCTGTGCTGCTTCATAAAGGCACGGATCAATGGAAGTAATTGAAGCCAGATAAATAATTGCATTCCAACCTGTTTCCTTCCAGCAGTTGGCAAAAGCAACAATCCACCAGAAATAATTAGGATTAGAGAAAAATGCAATTGACTGATCAATCAAACCTGCTTTCTTAAGAAGTTCGTTAACAACGCCTGAGCTTGATAAGGCATCATGCAAAATACCGGTAACTACGATCCAAGAAAGAAAGTGCGGTAAATAAGAAATAGTCTGAATAGGTTTTTTAATCCAGTTATGCTGAACTTCATTAAGAAGAATAGCAAACAGCACTGCCATTATGGTAGTTGTTACCAGGTTAATAAGACCCATGCAAAACGTATTACGCATTACCGGCCAAAAGCCTACCTTTTTGTTAAAGAACAAGAATTCAAACTGATCAAAACCGATAATGGGTGATCCCCATACGCCCTTGGCAGGTGAATACTTTTCAAAAGACATCAGCCATCCTGTTAACGGCCAGTAATAAAATATAATTCCATAAATCAAAGTGAGTAGCGCTACTATAAGTAAGAATTTCTGTCTTTTAATTTCTTTCCAGGTAATCTTCTTATCTCTCACCACGCCATTCACATCTTTTTGTGACTTAGACATATAACGGTTACTCCTATCATAAGTTTGGAGAGGCAACAAGGCTTTGCACATGTCGCCTCTCCGTTTAGTTCATCTTATGAATCGAAATGATTCAAATAATCCTACTTAAATGTGTCGAGGATTTCCTGCATTTCTCCAAGGAAGTCCTGAGGCTGACAATCATTGTATGCTGCCATGTACTCTTCCCAAGTAGAATCGAAGTCAGAAGCCATAACAACCTTAGGCAACCACTCGTGCTTTGTCTCGCCCATTAATGACCAAGCAAGTCCGCCAGGAGTATCTGTTGTGAAGTTGTTAGAGTAAGAATACATAGGGAACCAAGGTCCGTTTGTTTCTACTACTGATCCGATCATTTCAGGATATGTTGTAACACCATATGCATTGAAGCAGTTCTTCAAAGGCTCAGCCATATCGTTCATGAACTCTGAAGGCTGTTCAGCAGGAGACATTGCGTTGATACCATCCTGTGATGTACCAGACCACTGAGGTAAGTAAGAGTACTCACAAAGGTGAGATGCCTTGTATGTTGTATCAGCACAGTTCATTCTCTGCTCGTCTGTTCTGTAGTATAAGCCGTTCTCGTCTACACAGTAGTCAACGTCCTTAACACCCCAGAATCTTAAATCATGAAGTTCCTGATCCATAGCACACTTAACTGCGAAGTCAAATGCCTTTTCAGGATCCTTACAGTCAACTGAGATAGCCATACCGGAAGCCTGGTTTACAGTATCATCATATGTATGCCATCTGTTGTCCATACCAGCTGTTGTTGTAAGTCCAAGACAAACGTAGTTGCAGCCCTTCTGGTCAAGACCTGTTGTCTTGAACGCGCCGTTAAGCTGATGCTGGAAATTCCACCACTGGTCACACATACCAAGTACAGCACCTGTAGAAAGCTTAGCAATGTACTCATCATATGTCTGTGTGAATGACTCGGGATCTACGATACCCTTCTGGTATTCTTCGTTTAACTTCTTTAAGTATAACTTAGTATCTTCTGAAGTATTGTAGTCTTCGATTGTCATAGTAGACTTGTTAACGATAACTGATCCATCATTAGGATAACCAGCTAAGAACTGACCTGCGTTCTCAATACAGAAGTATCTCCAGTCTTCGCAAAGGATTGTGTATCCAATGTTAGCTGTACCATCTTCCATAGTAGGGTTAGCTGCAAGATAGTCTTCGATTACCTTGAAGTAATCATCTAAAGTTTCCATCTTCGGGTAACCTGCCCACTCAAGAACTCTACACTGAATCCAGAAAGCTTCATCATTGTGTGTTGTCTGCTTAGACTCACCATATGTGTTGCCGAAAGGATTGATCCAGTAGATATGTCCATCAGGCTGACGGAACTTGTCCCACTCTTCAGGTGTGAACCATGTCTCTTTGAAATCAGGATGAGCATCAATAAGATCATCCAAAGGAATTAAAGCGCCTGCTTCTGCAAGCATACCCATTTCATCAGAATCGATGAAGTCAGGATATTCACCACCGGCGATCATTGTTCCGGTAGCTTCTGCTGCTGTCTGACCTGTTAACCAAGTTTCCTTGATTCTAACGCCATACTTGTCAGCGATCATCTGAGCGATCTCGTTATCAGAGTTCTTCTCAGAACCGGGCATTGTGATGAAGTATGTGAATTCTGTAACTTCACCAGCGCCTTCTGTTGTTGCTGCAGCATCATCTGAAGCTGCTGCTGTGTCAGTTGTTGTTGTGCTTGTAGCATCTGTACCAGCTGCTGCTGTATCTGTTGAACCAGCACATCCGGCAAGCATAGTCATTGTCATTGCTGCAACAAGCAAAACTGAAACTAAACTTTTTTTCATTTCGTTTTCCTCCTTACGATATGTGTAACCATAAAAGTCACTAATACAAGTTTAATTAAAACGTTTTACACAAACAACGGACAAATTATTGAAAAAAAACCGACAAATTATAGTTTGTATTTCATACTATAATTCGTCGGTAAATATTACTGTACTATAATACTGCGTAAATACGGGATTTATTGGCTCATCTTCCTAAATCTTGCGGGTGTACACCCAATTCTTGCTATAAAGCGGTTGATGAAATAATCTACATCGTTATACCCAACCTCAGATGCGATTTCGTTCATTTTCATATCTGTTGCAAGAAGCAGTTCTTTAGCTTTATCAATTCGCACATTGTTAAGATAATCCTTAAAAGATTCACCGTATTGTTTCTTAAACATCTGACCCAGATATGCGGAATTAACGAAATACTTTTTGCCAAAGTCTTTAAGGGTAAGATTTTCTTTATAAAATATCTTAATATCCGCCTCAACACTGCTTAAAACATTCTGACTTTGATTTCCCCGAAGCTGTACCAGATACTCGGAATACTCCGTCAGCATATTGGTAAGATTTGATAAGGCATTCTGTGAATTGGTATCTTCAAATGCGGAAGTTGCTATATTTCTTAAAATTTCCTGCTGGTTTATATCTGCCTCAACCTCTGCCGCAAGATGTATCAATCCGTAAACCAGATAGTTGGTGCCCATACCCACATACTTATTCTCTGTATGTTCCATTTTGGCATACAAAACTTCCGTCAAAGATATAATCTCTTCCTTACGATTGGTTTCGACAGCATGAATCAGTGAATCAATCACCTTTCTGTCCAATACCTTTGAAGATAATAATTCTTCCGAATCGTCACCGGGGCTTTCAAAATTGCGAACAAATGAATTAACCATCATTCCCCATGGTTCAAGTCTGTTATCTGTATATTCCCTGTTGGAATTCTTAACTCTTTCGGAATTTCTAACTTTTTCCAAAATACTGAGTAACTCATCCTTATCAAGAGGCTTTAACAGGTAATCCAAGCTGCCGTATTTCATGGCAGTTTTGGCATAATCAAATTCACTGTATCCCGACAAAATAACGAAATTGGCATCGGATATATTTTCAGTTCTTACCTTTTCAAGAAGCTCGAGACCTGTCATTTGAGGCATCATAATATCGGCAATAACAAGATCGGGATCTTTTGCCTTAATAAGTTCCAGCGCATCCTGACCGTTGTTGGCAGCGCCGACTATTTCAAAGCCTTCGTTTTCCCAATCTATAATCATGGATATACCTTGTACAATATAGGGTTCGTCATCAGCCAATAGTACTTTAAGCATTCTTGTCCTCTTCCATTATCGGAATCCTGATGGTAACCATTGTTCCCGCTCCGGGTTCCGAATCCACTTCAAATTTACATCTGTTGTCAGTGTGCATCTTCAATCTTAATGCAGCATTTAAAATACCGATGCTTCTGTTTTCCTGAAGCATTTGAATATTTACATTATTAATCTCATCAAGCAGTTTAAGTCTTTGTTCTTCGCTTATACCGTTTCCGGTATCTTCGACTTCAAGCAGAAGTTCGTCAAACTCTCTTGATATTCTAACGAAAATCCAGCAAAAGGAAGTTTTCTTTTCCATACCGTGAATACAGGCATTTTCGACGAAAGTAACCAGGGTGATTTTGGGTAACCTGATTTGCTGACAGTCTTCATCAACATTTATCTCATAATTAAGTTTATTTCCAAACCTGTATTTTTGTAACTCAAGATAAGCTTCAACGAATTTAATTTCATCCGCAACGGTAACGGAATCATTTCCCCAGTCCACGTTCTGTCTTTGCATAAGAGCAAGTTTTTCAACCATGGTTGCGGTTTCGTTTTCTTTTTTGATGATGCTGTGCATTCTTATGCTTTCAAGCGCGTTAAACAAAAAATGCGGATTGATTTGGGAGTGAAGCGCCAAAATTTCGGCTTTCTGTCTTGCAATATCACTTTCCTGCTGCTTAAGCTTAATCTTATACTCGTTCTCAATAAGGTCATTTATTCTCTCGGCCATATCATTATACGAGCGCATCAAAAGTCCGATTTCATCTTCCCCTGATGCTTCGGGAAGCGTCACAAGTTCATCCTCGTCATTATTTCGAAGGGTATCCGTAAGTGCCTTTAGTCTTTCGGTGAATGATTTATTAATTATCATCATTACCCCAAGCGGAATAACTACGTTCATTACAACCAGTAAAACAACTATCCAAAGATTATCCTTTATTGCCGATATGGTAATGTTTTCGCCCTTGGCAACATAAATATCAAGAGTCTTATCATACAGATTAATATGACCCACATAACCTATATCTGAAAGTAATTTTTTATCAAGTGATTTAAATGACGAATAGATACCTCCGTCTCCGTCATTGGTGAACAATATTGTGTCTTCGTAACAGACATATACTTTATTGGCATATTTGGCGTTATCAAGTGCCGTAAGCATATCGGCATAGTTAAAATCTATCTTGACTATATTATCCGAATGATTTTTCTTAAGATAATCCAGTTTTCGAATAACGGAAACATCTCTTACATTTCTGTAATTACCGTTTTGAACATAGTCAAAGTGTAGCATTACTTCTTCATCGGAATGTATAAAATCCTGATACCAGTCTTCCGTAAATGCATTTTCAAGTTTTTGGAATCCGCCGCCGTCCACAAGACCTATTGCCGTAGAATAAATAGTTACCTTAAATCTGGAACTGCTTAGTTTAACCGTAAACAATGTATCCTGATTAAGTTCATATTTGGCAGCAACATAATCAAGATTATTTAAGAATGTTTTGTTATTAAACTGATTGATTTTTTTGTTCATGTAAACATCCTGAAGTAAGGATGTCGCCTGATCTCTGTATTCCGACAGTGTATATGAAACAGAATCGCTTACGTTATTCATAAGACGCTGCTCTTCGTCCTTCTGTGCATTAACGAAAATTCCCAGAATTACCGAGTCTGTAATAACAAGGGGAAGAATAACGCAAAGAACCTGTATGAGTACAAGTTTTTTCTTAAGACTTATTCTGTTTAAAAATTCCAAAATTTTTTTCATATACCTAAAAAGAAAAGCCCGAGCAAACATGCCCGGGCATTAATAAATCGGATTAATTGTTTAGCTCATTCTGAACTGTTTCGTATGTTTCTATTCTTGCCGAATCCATTTCGGGCATTCCGATAAAAATAGCTCCGTAAATAAATGTATTACCCTGCTTTTCGATACGAACGATTTCAAGGAATGCATGGAGCACTTCCTGTGTCCAGATTCGAAGATTCGATTCATATACCGCACCGATTTCCAAAGCTACATTACAGGTAAATCCAACACCTGTTTTAGAAACATCGAGTACTTCGATATCAACATTCTGACTCTGACCCCCGTCAAGACGTTTAACAGTTAATGTTGATTCAAGTTCCATTCTTTTATTTTTTCTTCTCTCTTGCATCGATATATACCCTCTTTCACAATGAAATAAATACCTAAATTCTATTTTATCCTAATCAATCTTATCTGTAAAGAAACAAGCATCGCCAAAAGAAAAAAATCTGTATTTTTCTTTAATAGCCGCCTCATAAGCATTAAGCGTATTCTCGCGTCCCGCAAGCGCAGAAACAAGCATTACAAGTGTACTTTCGGGAAGATGGAAATTCGTAATAAGGCAATTCAGCATTTTGAATTCATATCCCGGATATATGAAAATTTCGGTATCCCCGCAACATTCTTCAATCATTCCGTCCCAGGCTTTGCCTTCTTTTTCACATTCCTTTATCGCTTCCGTCGCAGCCGATTCAATGGTTCTGCAGCTTGTAGTTCCTACGCACACAACTCTTTTGCCGGCCTTTTTAGTCTCGTTAATGATATCTGCAGCTTCTTTTGTAATCTGATAATATTCGGAATGCATATGATGTTCCAGCACATTATCCACTTTTACCGGTCTGAATGTTCCAAGTCCGACATGTAATGTTACAAATGCAAGCTTAACGCCTTTATCTTCTATGTTCTTTAACAATTCTTCCGTAAAATGAAGACCTGCCGTGGGAGCCGCTGCCGAACCGTCATACTTTGCATATACTGTCTGATATCTGTTTTTATCCTGAAGCTTATGGGTAATATAGGGTGGCAAAGGCATTTGTCCCAGTCTATCAAGTAATTCTTCCCATATTCCTTCAAAGGAAAATCTGACTAATCGATTACCTTCCGGAAGTACATCCAGGATTTCGGCGCTTAACAAATATTTGCCCTCTGTCTTTTCGCCAAAAACGCACTTTGCTCCGACGCGCAGTTTCTTTCCGGGTTTTACAAGGCATTCCCAATCCGTTTCCGTTTTTCTTTTAAGAAGCAGGATTTCAACATTGGCGCCTGTATCTTCCTTTATTCCGAGTAATCTTGCGGGCAAAACTCTGGTGTTATTAAGTACCAGGCAGTCGCCGGGATTAAGATAATCGATTATATTTCTAAAAATATCGTGTTTATACTCTCCCGTGTTTTTATCAACCACAAGCAATCGTGAAGACGACCTGTCCGTTAAGGGGTCCTGTGCGATAAGCTCCTGGGGCAGGTCGAAATAATAATCTGAAGTTTTAAGTCCTAATTCGGTTTCTGACATAAATATGTTTTACATTCCCGCATGTTTAAGGAATGATACATATCCTTTCTTTGTTTCGTAAATATCAGCTTTGGAAGTTGCCTCCCAGGGAGCATGCATATTAAGCACGGCAACACCCGCATCAATTACATTCATGCCGTAAAGAGCAAGAATATAAGCGATTGTTCCGCCGCCTCCCACATCAACCTTACCAAGTTCGCAGGTCTGGAAGGAAACGTTGTCCTTAGCGTATATATCTCTGATGTGTGCTATGTATTCTGCATTTGCATCATTTGAACCGGATTTACCTCTTGCACCCGTGAACTTGTTAAATACCATTCCGTGTCCAAGATAAGCTATATTCTTCTTTTCAAAGGATGAAGCATATGTAGGATCAAAAGCAGCACTTACATCGGAACTTAGCATGCAGGAAGAACTTAATGTTCTTCTTAAATTAATGCTTGAATATACACCCATTAATTCCATAACTTCGGCAAGGGTATTTTCGAAGAACTTAGACTGCATACCGGTAGCGCCTACAGAACCTATCTCTTCCTTATCAACGAGAAGACAGCATGCAGTTCTGTCTACGCTTTTAACCTCAAGCATAGCCTTTAAAGAAGGGAAAGCACATACTCTGTCGTCCTGACCGTATGCTAATATCATGGACTTGTCAAAGCCTGCTTCTTTAGCTTTGCCTGCAGGTACAACTTCAAGTTCTGCTGACAAAAAGTCTTCCTCTTCAACGTCATAAATATCTTTTAATATCTTAACAATATTTGATTTAACCTTGTTCTTATCGGTTTTTTCTTCTGTTTTTCCTTTAACCACAAGAGGTTTATTTCCGATGATAATGTCAAGCGCTTCGCCTTCAACTACCTTATTCGCCTTTTTATCCATTTGTTCTGCAGCCAAATGAATAAGCAGATCGGAAATGAAGAATACCGGATCGTCCGGGTCATCACCTATATTAACTTCAACAGTGCTTCCGTCCTTTTTGATAATAACGCCGTGAATCGAAAGCGGAATTGTAACCCACTGATATTTCTTAATACCGCCGTAATAATGTGTATCAAGATAAGCTATCTCGGAATCTTCATACAACGGATTCTGCTTAACATCAAGTCGCGGTGAATCAATGTGGGCACCAAGAATATTCATGCCTTCGGTAATAGGCTTTTTGCCGATAATAAACATGCATACATTTTTGTTCATATTAACTGCATACACTTTATCTCCGGCCTTAAGCTTTTTCTTTGCTTTAATAGCCTTAGAAAGCTCGATAAAGCCCTCGGCTTCAATCATATTGACAACAGTATCCACACACTCGCGCTCAGTTTTGCCCTTATCAAGGAACTCCATATATTCTTTGGCAAAATTATCTACCTTTTTACATTCGGCAAGTGTATATTTTTCCCAGACATTCTTAGTTTCCATATTCTTCTCCTATCTCTAAAAAGATATACCTTTAAGACTTAAGCTCAATATTAATATTCTTAAGGTTAGCAAGAATCTTATCGATATCGGCCTGAACTTCTTCCGATGTCAGTGTTCTTTCATCAAGTTCAAAGTGGAATCTTAATGTTACGGACTTAACAATTCCGTTATCATAAATATCTATAACGGAAACGTCTTTAAGTTCGGTGAACTTTCCCTTCTTCCAGCAGTCTTCTATGGTTTCGAATCTAAGCTGATCTCTCATAACCAAAGATAAATCGTAATCGATTCCCGGGAACTTTGAAGGTTCGTTAAACATAAGCTTATCAGGTTCGATTGCAAGCAGTTCGTCCATATTAATTTCAATCATTACTATAGAAGCATTCTTGGCAATCTTAGAAAGTGTCTTCGGATGAACCGTATTTATCGTACCGATCTTCTTATCGTCAACAAAAATATCGGATGTGTTCTTGGGATGCTGGTATGCATGAGCAACTTCGGCAACCTTCTTATATGTAACACCCTTATGTTTAAGTTCGGAAATAATTGTATTAACAAGGCCAACTGCCTTCATATACAAATTCTTTTCGGTTTCCTGTTTAGAATAAAGTGCTATTCCGCAAGTTCTGATTTCGTTGGCAACATCATCATCCTTAGTTCCCAAAACAGCACGTCCGATTTCGAAAATACCGAAGGAAGGCTTATAGTTCTTGTTCTTGTTAATAACAGGAAGGAAACACTGCATAAGAGATGTTCTTAATACACCCTGGTCATTTGCGCTTCCCAAAATCTTAACGTTATCTTCAACCTTAAGTCCCAAAGTACGCAAATCATCGGGATCCTGCCATACACGTGTGTGAATTTCATTCATTCCGTATGTTTTAACAAGAAGATCCTTAACGGCATTTTCTTCTTTACGAAGAAGGGATGTCTTGGCAGGAAGAAGCGGTGATAATGTTGTTTTAATTGCAAAATTATCATAACCGTAAATTCTTGTTATTTCTTCAACAATATCAGCCTTCATTGAAACGTCTTTTGTAGCTCTCCATGAAGGAACCTTTGTTACGAAATTATCTCCATCCTTTGTTGTTTCAAAGCCGAGAGAAACAAGTGTATTAAGAATTCTGTCGCCGGAAATATCAATTCCCGTATATCTGTCGATAAATGCCTTATCGAATTCTACGGTAATCTCGGGATACTTCTTAACATATGTATCAGTAATATTACTTACGACCTTAACATCTTTATCAACATCAAACAGAAGTTTTAAGAATCTCTTTGTTGCAAGCATTGTCATCTCAGGGTCAAGAGTCTTTTCGTATCTTGCAGACGCATCGGTTCTAAGGGCCATTCTTGATGCGCTCTTTCGAACACTTACGCCGTCAAAGTTAGCAGACTCAAGTACTAAAGAATCAGTATCATCCGTAATTTCGGAATTAAGTCCGCCCATAATACCGGCTATACATACCGGAGTCTCACCGTTTTGAATCATTAATGTATCGGTGGTAATATCACGTTCCTGACCGTCAAGTGTCGTAAACTTGGTATCTGCTTTCGGAGTATCAATTACTATCTTTGATATCTTTTTACCGTCAAATGCATGCATGGGCTGACCAAGTTCAAGCATGATATAGTTCGTAAGATCTGCAAGCAGGTTAATTGCACGTGTTCCGCAGTAATACAAACGAACCTTCATTTCGTTTAACGACTGTTTCTTTGTAATGTTTTCGATTCTTAATGCCGTATATCTATATACAAGATCTTTGTTTCTTACTTCGACATCTACATTGTTGTCGCCCTTATAGGGATTTTCCATAATAGGAAGTTCTTTTAACTGTCTTCCCGTCAAAGCGGCAAACTCTCTTGCCATACCATAGTGTCCCCAAAGGTCGGGACGGTTGGTTAACGACTTATTGTCTACTTCAAAAACGATATCATCTATGGGATATATTTCCTTAATTGATGTTCCGTTGGCAAGTTCATTGGGAAGTTCCATAATTCCGGAATTATCTTCGGAAATACCAAGTTCCTTTTCAGAACAGCACATACCGTGAGAAACCACGCCTCTAAGCTTGGCTTCCTTTATTTTCATTTCGCCGACCTGGCCGCCTTCTTTGGCAAATGCTGTTTTAATACCTACTCTTGCATTTGGAGCACCGCATACCACATCGTAAATCTTATCTCCGGCATCAACCGTCAATACATGAAGATGATCCGAATCCGGATGAGCTTCACATGTCTTAATTTCACCGACAACAACATCCTTAATATCAGCGCCTTTAACTTCAATACCCTCTACTTCTGCAGTAGATAAGGTAAAGCGATGTATTAAGCTTTCTATATCTTCTCCGTCAAGGTTAACAAAGTCCTTGATCCAATTCATTGATACTAACATATATGGCCTCCTACTTACTTACAAACTGATCTAATGCGCTAAGTTCACCGTCATTAAATACTCTGATATCTTTTACACCATATTTCATCATGGCAAGTCTCGTAAGACCCAATCCAAAAGCAAATCCCGTATACTTAAACGGATTTTCTTCGTCATTAATTCCGCCATGCTTTAATACATTGGGATGAATCATACCGCAGGGGCAAAGTTCAAGCCATCCGGAGTTCTTACATGAAGGGCAGCCGTCGCCTCCGCAAATAAGACATTGAATATCAAGCTCAAATCCGGGTTCCACAAAGGGGAAGAATCCCGGGCGAAGTCTTACTGTAACTTCCTGCTCAAAAACTTCCGAAAGCATAGTTTTCATAAAGTATATAAGGTTTGAAATAGATATATTTTCGTCTATCATTACTCCTTCCATCTGGAAGAAAGTATTCTCATGGCACGCATCAATTGCTTCGTTTCTAAAGCATCTTCCCGGGAATACGGCTCTTATGGGGCGACCGTACTTTTTAAGCTTATCGCCGTATTTACGCATAATAGTATTCTGAGCTGCAGAAGTATGTGACTTAAGAAGCTGATTTTTCGTACTTAAGTAATATGTATCCTGCATATCTCTTGCGGGATGAAATTTCGGAATATTCAGTGCTTCAAAACAATTATAGTCATCTACGATTTCGTTATAATCTTCCACATCAAATCCCATTGATTCAAAAATATCTTCAAGTTCTCTTTGAATCAATGTTATAGGATGATAACTTCCTGTCAAAGATGTTGTGGGCAAAGATTCATCATAGCTTTCCGTAGCATCGATAAGCATCTTTTCTGCAAGTTCGTCAAGCTGTTTCTTCTTTTCGTCAAACTTTGCATTAACTTCCTGCTTGAAAGCATTAATCATCTGACCGGCTTCCTTCTTCTGTTCGTTCGGAATTGCGCCGAGGTCTTTCATAAGGTCTTGAATTGCACCTTTTTTAGACATAAACGATAAACGCAGTTCTTCAAGTTTAGCCTGATCTTTTACTTCCGAAAGCATAGAAGTAAACTGTTCACGTAAGGCATTGATTTTGTCTTTCATAATCTATCTCCAATCTAAAAAAATACAAAATTGCATACTTAGTAATTTTCCTATTATTTAGCCTTTATGTCAAGTCTTAGCATAAATATAAAAAGCAGCGCCATGCGCTGCTTTTATATCCCTCAAAACATATAGAACCTGTCTTTTGACTCCTAGCGATGCTAGGTGGGTGACCGCAAACATACTGTTGTCTTCCACTGCATATAGCCCGAAGGCAGGTGGCCTGACAGTTGCATGATAATATAGGAATCCCGTTTAAAGTAAATGTAGGTTCAAAAATAACAAGTATCTACACGCTTCAAGGTTAACTATATTATATCCAAATACTGTCATAAATACAACTAATCTTTGTTTTTTACAAAGGTAAATATATTTTGGTTATTCTCGTATCTGTACGAGGTTTCATCCATCGTTTTTTTAACCAAAAATATACCAAGTCCTCCAATCGGTCTGTCGGATGCATCCAGTGTCGTATCGGGATCTTCTTTTAACAACGGATTATACATAGGGCCGTCGTCAATCAGTGTAACCGATAACTTATTATCTTCCGTTTCAATATTGATGGTAATATCTCCCGGAGATGATTCATCATAAGCATAGTGGCATACATTAACGAACAATTCTTCCAGTGCCATCAGAATCTGCATTGAAGCTTTAGGACTAAACTCCAATAATTCTGCCTGCGCTTCCAGAAAATCCGAAGCCGACTGTAATTCCCGATCGGTCGCTTTAAAGGTTTTTGAAACCATTTAATCACCTCACAAGATTAGTTTATTGTAAATACGTCACTAAGTCCTGTAACTTCGAATATTTCCATTAATTCCTCAGATACATTGATAATATGCATCTTACCTGACTTTGAATTAAGTGTTTTCTGAGTTGAAAGTAATACTCTAAGACCTGAAGATGAAACATACTCAAGTTTTTCAAAATCAAAAACAACCGAATCTGCTGCAGCTAAAGTTTCATCAAGCGCTGCGCTGAGTTCAGATGATGTAACTGTATCAAGTCTTCCTTCAAGTGCGAGTTTAAGTTCCGAACCGTTAACTTCTTTGCTAATTGTCATAGTAACCTCCGAAAATAATATGTATTATGCTAAACGCATTTATTATTTTAACACAAAACAAACAAAAAAGCACCCCGCCTTTGTAAAAGGCGGGGTGCTAAATAATTTAAATTAGTTTAAAGCATCAACTAACTTCTGAACTGCTGCAAGAGCCTCATCGGGAAGCTTATCATAACCTTCCTTCTTCTCAGCAAATCCCTTAACTGCGTCTACTCTGTTCTGCATAGCAGCCTTAAGAGCAGCCTTGTATTCAGCATTGTTAAGGTCAGGCTTAAAGTCTGCAGTCTTGCCGGACCAGTCATACATGATTTCTACATCATCGAAGTTGCCCCACTTTTCAAACTTAGCCTTACCTTCAACGATAGTCTCTAAGATACCTAATGTATCAGCAGGCTTACACTTGGTTCCCATGAAGTCACCTGTGTTAACGATATAGCAATCAACGTTCTTTTCTTCAACAAGCTTCTTGAACTTCTCGTAATCGTTTACAAGAGGATATGTTCTGAAAGGATTAGCATAAGGAACGATACGAAGTGCATTCATATCTGTACCGGCCTTAACTCTTTCGGCTGTAGATGTCTTAGTAGCTAATGTAGCACCCATTACAGATGCAAGAGCAGCACCCTTAAGCTTGATTACAGGAGGAATTGTAGGATCCTTCATAATCCAGAAAATAGCGTTAACAGGGCTGTCAATCTTATCAACTCTGTTAGGAGACCATAACTTAGACTTAATAGCACGTCCGTTACCGTTTCTGATATCTTCTGTTACAAGCTGAATCTTTCCGTTTTCATCAAGAGTACATGAGCAGTTCTGAACTGTTAATAAGTACTCGTTATCAGGACATCCTGTAGGATAGTCAGCTGTCTTATCGAAATATGTAGGCTCAAGTGCGATTGATGCACATGTATCAGAGTTAATGATGAACGCATCATCATGAAGAACCTTGATACCGCCGAATGCGTCATACTTACCGCCATGCTTAGCATGTGTAAGAGTAGACTTACCTGATCCTGAAAGACCGTAAACAGAAGCAACGAACTTCTTACCGCCTTCAAGAGAGTATTCCTTCTGACCACCGTGGCATGATGCATAACCGTTTCTGTTAGCAAGGGCCCAAGCCATTGTTAATGTACCCTTCTTGTGCTCACCGAAGTACTTCATACCAAGGATTGCAGCACAGTTCTGGTTTGTATCAAAATAGCAAAGTGTAAGGTCATCGCTTAAGCAGCTGTAATCTACATCGGGAGCAGGTTCGGGAACCCACTGAGGATCAGAGAAGATATAAATATCAGGCTCTTTTCCGTCACCGATAGGCTTAGATGTCTTATACATTTTGTTGTAGCAGTCGCTCATGTACTGGAAGTTAAGCATCCAGTTATAAAGGAGGTTCTCTTCTCCTTCGGGAATAAGTAAGTGTGCCTTAGCCATGAATTCAGGATCAAGACCAACATAGCACTCTGCATGATACATAGTCTTCCAACGTGTCTTGTAAACAGCGTCCATAACTACTTTATCAAGCTTAACTTCATCAACACCGGGTTCGCCCTTGATACGACGAGCCTGAGCATAACGGCCTGTAACAGCACCGTCATTGAAAAGAAGAACTTTAGCATCCTTCTCAAGACCGAATGTTTCACCATCCTTAACAGGCATATCAGTAACAACTGTACCGGGTGAATTCTTAGCTAATTCATAAGCTTCCTTAAGAGTATTAACTTTGACTACGTTATTTCCGTAAAAAGCGCCTTCGATGATTGATCTTGTTTTTGAAAAACCAACCTTGCCTGCACCAATTTCGGAAATTGGATAATAAGCTTTTGTTGACATATAGTCGACCTCCTTAAATATATTGATCTCCACTAATGTGGTTTAACTACTTTTTGTGCCTACGCACGCAAAATATATTATTGCAAACAAGAGGATAAAAGTCAATAATATTGCACAAAAATAGCGCTGTATTTAAACAGCGCTACCTTTAACAGATTCTGTTTCATATGTTAATTCAATATCCTTGTCAGAAACCGAGCCTTCAAAGTTTGATTTAATTCTTTCGATTACCTTGTGACCGTTATCTTCATTGGCATCCATCAGAATTACAACATACTGTCCCTTACCGCACTGAGTTGCCACATCTCCTCTTCTAAGAGAAGTCTTTACTGCTTCTCCAAGAGAAGTAATATATTTATTTTCATGTTCAAGATCCTGTAAATCAACTCCGTTAATTGAGAACAGTACAATCTGAACATCCTGATTCTTACGATCCATGCATCTTGATACGAAACGGTATATTCTTTTGAAGCCTTCGTATTCAACCTGATACGCTCCGTCGGAATCATCATTTTCTTTAATAAGTCTTTGAAGCTGCAAAAGGTCGATTAAGTTATTTTCTTTGTCTGCCTCTTCTTTGCTAAGTGCCATGGAGTCGTAGAAGTGATAACCTCTCTTACCGTTCTGTTTAACAAAATATAATGCCTTGTCTGCCATGCTGTACAACTGCTGGAACTCTGTTGCATCATCGGGCTTACAGGCAATTCCTATGGAAACCGATACCTTAAAATCCGAATAATCCGCAATAAGATCGGAAATTTCAAATTCACAGGTTGCAATTAATCTTCTTATTAAATTCTTAACCGATTCTCTGTCCGCATCAGCATTTAAAAAGATAGCAAATTCATCTCCGCCAAGTCTGCAGATTCTGTCGCCGACTCCCACTACTTCTTCAAATACGTGAGCAATTTTGACAAGTACCGAATCTCCCACAACATGTCCATATGTATCGTTAACCTGCTTAAAATTATCAAGGTCGAGTAATAAAAAATATCCTTCCTGACCGTTTTCGGATTCCATGAAATTCTCAAGGGTTTTTCTGGTGGATAAGTTGGTAAGCGTATCTCTGTTAGCAGCGCCCTCAAGAACTTTCTTTTCTTCTGTAATAGACATTATCTTGTCTATTCTCGTTTTCATTACTTCAGGGTCAAAGGGCTTACGAATAAAATCCATTGCTCCCATTGATAAGCCTTTAACCTCATTTGTCATATCCGATTCTGCGGTAAGGAATACCACCGGGATTTTAGCCCACTTGGGATTGGCCTGAAGTTTTTCAAATACTTCGTATCCGTCCATTTGCGGCATATTAATATCAAGCATAATTAAATCCGGTTCCATCTCATTAAGCATAAGAAGCGCCTGTCTTCCGGATTTGGCCGTCGATACTTCATAACTTTGTCTTAATACTTCTGCCGCACAAATAAGGTTGGTTGCGACATCATCAACCATAAGTATTTGTTTCATCATTCTTCCTCGTTACTAAACATTAAGCAATTTCTTAACAGTATCCTTCATTTGACTCTTATCGCAGACAATATCGTGAATAATATTGGCATTTCTGATTTCTTCGATTGCATTGGGTACAGTCACCTTCGAAATATTCGAAAGTTCATCTACCAAAGCAAAATCTTCCATATTGTCATACTTAGAATCAATTGCAGTCATTACGGAACGTGTGAACTTATAAGGACTTGCCGTTGACGCTATTACCGTAACTGTCTTGTCATTTGTTTCTCTAACATATTTCTTATACACTGATGAAGCTACTGCGGTATGTGTATCAATTACATAGCCTGTATCATCATACAAATCGTGTATTTCTTTTGCCGTTTCATCTTCTTTGGCATATCCGCCCACAAAGTCTTTAAGATTTGCCTTCATATCGTCGGTGATTGTATATCTGCCTTCAGTAGAAAGCTGTTTCATAAGCTGTGCATTCTTGTCGGCGTCGCATCCTGCTATAAAGTATATAAGTCTTTCAAGATTACTTGAAATAAGGATATCCATAGAAGGTGACGATGTTAATATAAATTCTCTGTTCTTGTCGTATTCTCCGGTTGTAAAGAAATCATACAGAACTTTATTGTCATTTGAAGCACATATAAGCTTTTCAATGGGAAGTCCCATATTCTTAGCATAATATGCTGCCAAAATATTACCGAAATTACCTGTGGGAACAACAACATTTATCTTCTGTCCCAATGATATTTTTTCTTCGCGAAGTAATGTGCAATATGCATATACATAGTACGCAATCTGAGGGACAAGTCTTCCTATGTTAATTGAATTTGCAGATGAGAACTGAAGACCTTTGGCATCAAGTTCTTTGGCAAGTTCAGCATCGTTAAACATCTGTTTAACACCTGTCTGTGCATCGTCAAAGTTACCGTGAATACCAACCACGTTAACATTGTTTCCCTTCTGGGTAACCATCTGCAATTCCTGAATCTTGCTGACACCGTTCTTGGGATAAAATACGATTATCTTCGTACCCGGTACATCGGCAAATCCTGCCAGTGCGGCTTTACCTGTATCACCTGACGTTGCTGTCAGAATTACTATATCGTTTTTAACATTATTTTTCTTGGCTGCTGTGGTAAGAAGATGAGGCAAAATAGAAAGTGCCATATCTTTAAACGCAATAGTTGCTCCGTGGAAAAGTTCAAGGTAATATGCGCCTTCTGCTTCAACAAGAGGTGCAATCGCTTCTGTATCAAACTTCTCGTCATAAGCTTTGGCAATACAAGATTTAAGTTCCTCTTCGGTATAATCCGAAAGGAATAACTTCATTACCTCGTATGCAACTTCCTGATAACTCATGGAAGATAAATTCTCTATTGTTGTATCGAACTTCGGAATATATGAAGGTACGAAAAGGCCTCCGTCATCAGACAAACCTTTAAGGACTGCCTGGGATGCCGTTAACTTTATATCCTTATTTCGCGTACTTGAATACTCAACGCTCATATTTTCTCCTCGCAAACTAATATTTATTCACAATTTTTTCCAAACCATTTTAACACAATAACGACTAATAGTATAGCAAAAATATTGGAATAGATTTTTGCAATGTGATAAAATACTAAATATGAATAAGGGAAATTTAAGAGGTGTATTTCCGGCTGTCAAAAAAGACGGAACTACTTATTACAGATCATCAATTACACATAAAGGTAAACATATCTCACTGGGAAGCTATGACTCTCCCTTTGACGCCCATGGGGCATATTGGGAAGCCGCAATTCTTTTAACCAAAAAGAATATGACCCTGTCCGATTATAACGAGACAAGAATTCTTCCCTACAGAAAATGGGTTATTCTCACTAATTTCAGAGACAACGATATGTATCTTACCGCACCTATATATCTTAAGTCTAATTATTTTGAATATCACCTTGGACCTAATAATATACTTAAGTTTTCGACAGACGACTTATTTTACTATTCCAAAAAACAAATCATGCAAAGAGGAAGACATTTCTTCGTTGCCGATTACGGCATGCAGGTTAATATCCTGAACCGATACGGAATTAAAAACTACGCTGTGGAAGGCAGAGATTTCATATTTAAGAATAATGATAACCTTGATTTTAGATACGATAATATTAAGATTATCAACTCATACAACGGCGTCACTTCCAAGATGACCAAAAAGGGAATGCGCTATACCGCAAGAATTCATATAATCGGTAACTACACAATCGGAAGATACTCTTCCGAAGAAGAAGCTGCCATCGCTTATAACAAAGCTATCGATTTGCTAAAAACTAAGGGCGTAAATAAGAATTTCGCCCCTAATTATATTGAATCATTGTCGGCCAAAGAATATGCCGAACTGTATTCATCTGTTAAATTGTCCAAAAAAATACTTGAATTTACCTACCCGCATAATCAGCAAAACTGATTACATAGTCTCCGCCCTTTTCTATTCCGGGGATTGTCTGGTTGGTAATATATCTCCACATTTTAAACTGATAAGGATATGTAGGAAGCAGCGATTGTTCATTTAGCATAACATCGCTGTTTTTTAATATTTCCTTAGGTTCGATCTGATTCAAAAGATAATCTTCCGTTCCGTACAATATGGGAACATAGCCGTCAAAGCTCACCTGCTTCATAAATGCTTCGGCTATTTTTGATTTATCTTCTTTTTCGAGGATATCCGTCCTTGCATCGTCTATGAGTTCGCCTTCATATAAGAATGCAATCGGATATTTAACGGAATAATCATATGCTGCCGATGTGCAAAATTGTGCCTCTTCGCCTGCTTCCAGAGTTGTAACCGCACGTGAAGAAAAATAAAGTCCCATTGGCATACCGGCTTCATCTGCGGCTTTAATATTTCGCTCATAATTTTCATCGGGTTTTATGACACCACTGTCATATCCTCTTTGACCCACCTTAATCATAACAAAATCAATTCCGTTATCCTTAAGCATTTTAAAGTCCACAACGCCGTTATCCTGGCTAATCATAACGCCGAGTTTTGATATCTTTTCACCTTCCCGGTAATAAGCCATCTTATTATCAACTATCTGAATGTTCTTAAAATCCAGTGTGTTCTCCTTTACATCTTCAAGGAGAGCATCCTCATCCGGAGTCGGTAAAGGAGAAGGCGTAACTGTCGCTTCCACTCCCTCCTGTGAATCATCTGTATCGTCACCTTCATTTTCGATCTCACTATCAGAATCTGTCCTGTGGGGTTCAGCCTCCTCACGCGCCGGACGTCCGCCATACATATCCCATATATCGAGGTCATCTGCTCTCAGTTTACCCTCTTTATACAACTTCTCATAATCGTCACGATTCATATCTGTTTCATCATAGGCAGTAACTGTCAGCTCTTCCTCGTTCATTTTGTTTTTCATTTGGGTATTCTTTAGATTATTCTTACCGGAAGTTGTATTGTTGGTTGCAAGTACGATAAGCAGAATAACAAGAATAATACCGGATACAACTGCTGTTGTTATAATTACCGGCATACTGAAAGCTCTGTGCGAATTGTTGAATTCATCATCATTGTCGTGATAATAATATCCCATAACTTACTCCAAAATCCCCATTTAAGTTGATTAGATATCTCTAAAATACTATACTAGAATCTATGAAATTTTTCAATTTAAGCAATGTCAGATCAAAACAATTTATAACGGCAGTTCTGTCAGCAGCAACAGTAATCGTAATTCTGCTGTTCATTATATTCGGCCAGTTTTCAAGCAACCTTCATTCTTCGCAAGGTTTTTATTTTGATACCGTCACCAGTATCACCATCTACGACAGAATAAGCGATCGTAAAGCCTCTTCGTTATTTCAAAATATCAATTCCATGATGGCCCATTACGAGAATCTGTTTTCCCGTACGAATACATCTTCCGAAATATATGCCGTAAATCATTCATCGGGTCAAAAGATATCCATAAGCTGCGAAACCGGAGAATTAATTCGGTACGGACTTGATTTTGCAGCTCTGTCAAACGGAACGGTCGACCCTACGGTGGGCGCACTTTCCACTTTATGGAACATAGGAAATTCTAATAATGATTCCATTCCGACTGAGGAAGAAATAGCAGCTGCACTTGCTACCGTAGATTATCATAATGTAATTTTGGAAAAGAAAGACTCGTCCTATGACATACAGTTAACCAATCCGGACACAATGCTTGATTTAGGTTTTATAGCCAAAGGATATATTGCGGATAAAATCAAGGAATACTTAAAGTCCCAGGGTATTAATAGTGCAATAATAAATCTCGGCGGTAACGTCCTTACCATAGGCCACAAGCCCGGCAAAGACTGCTTTTACGTGGGAATAAAAGACCCTGACAATACTACAGCAACCATACACACCGTTTCGGTAGATGATTTAAGTGTAGTATCATCAGGGGATTATGAACGTTATGTCGATATCGACGGACAAAGATATCATCACATCTTATCAACTGCTACAGGATATCCTGCCGAATCCGACATTCATCAGGTTACCATCGTCAGCGAATCTTCCCTCGAAGGAGATGCGCTTTCTACTCTTTGCTTTATTCTGGGCAAAGAAGAAGCTTCTGAATTCATCAAACAAAACTATCCTGATATTCAAATCTTGTTTTAGTGTTCAACAATAGCTTTCTTAGGACACTTCTGGGCACATGCTCCGCAGCCGATACATTTATCCTGATCTATTGTTGCATTAAAATCCGTTACTGTTACAGCGTCATTCTGACAATTCTTAACGCAAAGCGAACATCCTATACAAGCACTTTCGCATTTTTTCATTGCAACGGGGCCCTTATCGTTTGACGAACATGCAACAGCATATTTAGCGTCATAAGGAATTAAGGAAATAAGCTTCTTGGGGCAGGCTGCCACACATTTGCCGCAGGCCTTACACTGTTCTTTATCAACAACAGCCACACCGTTAACAACATGTATCGCATCAAAGGGACATACCTTAACGCAGTTGCCGTATCCCAAGCATCCGTAGTTACAGCTCTTAGGTCCTCCGTTAGGTACGAAAGCCATCATACCGCAGTCTTCAACACCCGAATACTCATAGTCGACTTTAGCCTTGTCGCAATCTCCCTGGCAGGCTACGAAAGCAACCATACGCTTTGACTCTCCTGCTTCAACTCCCATGATTGATGCTATATTCTTGGCAACCGGCTCGCCGCCTACGGGGCACTGATTAACAGGCGCCTCTCCTTTGGCGATAGCTGCAGCAAGTCCGCTGCATCCCGGGAACCCGCATCCACCACAGTTATTTCCGGGAAGTGCTTCAAGTACAGCCACTTCCTTTTCATCAACATCCACATGGAACTTAATAGCTGCGACACCGAGGAAAAGACCAACGAATAAGCCGACACCGCCAATTAATATAACCGCAAGTAATACTCCATTCATCGTAAATTCCTCCTACAGCAATCCCGAGAATCCGCAAAAAGCAATTGCCATAAGTCCTGCAGTAATAAGAACTATAGGCATTCCTTTAAAGGATTCCGGAATATCATTAAATTCCATTTTTTCACGTATACCGGCAAGAATTGTTATTGAAATAGTAAATCCCAGTGCCGTTGCAAATCCGTTAACAATTCCCGTAACAATTCCGTAATTCTTCTGAACATTGGTAAGTGCAACACCAAGAACAGCACAGTTAGTTGTTATTAACGGAAGATAAACGCCCAACGCCTGATACAATCCGGGAATAAACTTCTTTAAGAACATTTCAACGAACTGTACAAGAGCCGCAATTACGAGAATAAATACAATAGTCGCAAGATATGTTAAATCAAACGGTAAAAGTATATATTTGTATATTACTCCGGCTACTGCCGATGCCAATGTAATAACGAATATTACGGCTGTTCCCATTCCAAGTGCGGTATCTGTCTTCTTCGATACTCCAAGGAAAGGACAAAGGCCAAGGAACTGGCTAAGTACTACATTCGATACAAGTGAAGATGAAATTAAAATAATAAGTAACTCTTTAATCATTATTCATTCACCTCCTCAACAGTTTTATCTTTGCAATCCGAAATATCACAGTTAAGACAGTCATGTCCGCATCCTGATTGAATCTTGGACATATCTTTACCCTTTTTGGTTCCTTCGATTTTGATTTTATTCTGGATAGCCGTCAGGGTAGCCAAAACAAAGAATGCTCCGGGGGCAAGAACAAATATTGCACAGGGTACATAGGAATCAGGCATAACCTGATAGCCGAACACCATACCCGATCCGAGAATCTCTCTTATGGCGCCGATAATTGTAAGGGCCATCGAAAATCCAAGTCCCATTCCCAATCCGTCAAACAAAGAAAGTATAGGACCGTTCTTGGATGCATATGCTTCTGCACGTCCCAAAATAATACAGTTAACAACAATAAGCGGAATATACAGTCCAAGGGAATCGTATAAGGAAGGTATATACGCTTTAAGAAGCAGTTCAACAACCGTAACAAAGGATGCAATAACTACGATAAACGCAGGAATTCTTACCTTATCCGGAATCACCTTACGAAGTAAGGAAATAAACAAATTACTAAGTGCAAGAACCGCAGTTGTTGCAAGACCCATACCCAGGCCGTTCATGGCAGATGTTGTAACCGCAAGGGTCGGACACATACCAAGG
The DNA here is from genome assembly GCA_045642345.1 of Lachnospiraceae bacterium. Lineage (GTDB taxonomy): Bacteria > Bacillota > Clostridia > Lachnospirales > Lachnospiraceae > JAILLW01. The sequence goes on along the minus strand of JAZUIS010000089.1, from coordinate 23,798 downwards.
GTAAGTACAAAGGTTGGGTTTTCTTTAAATAAACCATTAGTAAGGCGTTTTAAAACAGAATCGTTATTCATTTTAGACACCTCCTAAATTAGTTTGATAGTAAAATAATCCCGCATTAACACCTGTTGTTAATGCATTTGAAGTAATTGTGGCACCCGAAATCGCATCAATCTGCGAATCTGCCGAAGCGCCTGTCTTAGTAACGCTAAAGCCCGTTACATTTTTGCCTGCATACTGAGGTTTAAGCACCTCTTCTGCCTTCATTCCAAGACCCGGTGTCTCGGAAATACTAAGAATTGAAATTCCGTTAAGTGTTCCTTCGGAATTAATACCCATTGTAAATGATATATCTCCTCCAAAGCCCGCATGTGAGGTAACCATAAGTACGTATCCCATCAGATTGCCTGATGCATCTTTGGCCTCCAGTACCTTATCAATATCATCTTTATCATAACCGTTTGACTTCCACTGATTAGCGAATTCGCCTTGAGCCGTATCGACTGCTTCAAGTTCATCAAACGTTGCTGCTCCGGGCATTACCTCCGCATAAGCTGCATTTGCTTTGTTTTCTTCGGAAATCCTTATAGGTTCTTTCGTAATGTTATAAACAAATCCGAGAGCAAGTCCGGCAACCACAGTAATCACAAACAATACTAAAGCATCCTTTAACATAGTTTTCATACGTGCTCACCTCCTTTTCCGAAGGCCTTCGGATAGGTAAACTTCTCAATTAACGGAACAAGAAGGTTGCCTAAGATAATGGCATATGACACACCTTCTGCCGAAGGTCCGAATACTCTGAAAATTCCGGTCAGAATACCAAGTAAAATTCCGTATATATACTGGCCTTTTCGTGTAACCGGTCTCGTCACATAATCGGTTGCCATGAAAAATGCGCCAAGCATCAATCCGCCTCCTGCAAGCTGAGCGCTTAAGTAAGCAGGATCAAATCCATGTCCGCCGAAAATACATACAAATACGGCAAAGGTCAAAATGTACATTCCGGGAATTCTTAAATCAATTATTCCCAAAAGAATCAAAATGCACGCACCGATTACAATTGCAATCATAGATGTCTCGCCGATGGTACCTGCGGTTCTGCCGATAATCATATCAAGGACATTAACACTTTCTCCTGCTTTGACTGCTGCAAGAGGTGTAGCACCGGAATATGCATCGCAACTAAAATCAGTCATTATTGATGTATATGAAATAAGAAGGAAACATCTTGCGCCAAGTGCAGGGTTCATAAAGTTCTGACCCAGACCGCCAAACAGCATCTTAACTACAAGAATGGCAAATATACCACCGATTAATCCGATCCACCAGGGAGCATTAGGAGGTAAATTAAGTGCCAAAAGCAATCCTGTAACGACAGCCGAATAATCACCCACCGTTATCTTCTTTTTCATAATAAGTTCAAACAATAATTCCGTAAGGACACATGATGCAATAGTTACCGCAATAAGAATTGCAACTTTCCATCCGAAATTATATATTCCAAATCCCGTAGCAGGCAGTAGGGCCATAATTACAGCAAGCATTATATTGCTTGTGCTCACCCTGGAACGCACATGGGGATTAGATGATACTTTGTAAAGTTCATTTCTTGTCTCCACTTCCCAAACCTCCTACTTCTTTTTGTGACTAAGCGCAACTTTACGCATAGACTTAATTGATTGTGTCAAAGGACGCTTAGCGGGGCAAATATAGCTGCAACAGCCGCATTCGCAGCACTCCAGGCCTTCGAGTTTAACAAATTTTTCTTCATCGCCTCTTTCGGCACATTCTGCCAAAAGTTTCGGCACTATTCTTCCGGGACATACTTCCACGCACTTACCGCAGTTAATACAAGCTGTGGGTTCATACATGGAAACTTCGTCCTTCGACATACACAACAGTGCAGAAGAAGCCTTAGTAATAGGCACATTAAGGTCAAACATGGCAAATCCCATCATAGGACCGCCCGAAACAATCTTGGCAGGTTCGGATTTAAATCCTCCTGCTGCGTCAATTAATTCTGCATAATTAGTGCCTATCCGAACTTTATAGTTACAGGGTTTCTTAATAGCATCGCCTGTTACCGTAACTATTCTGTGCATAAGCGGTCTGCCTTCCATGATTGCCGTATATACTGCAATTACGGTATCGACATTATTTACAACACAGCCTGCATCGGCAGGAAGCATGCTCGAATTAATTGCTCTTCCCGTTGTCGCGTATATTATTTGTCTTTCAGAACCTTGAGGATATTTGGTCTTAAGAGCCTTAACCGTAATCTTCGGCTCATTCTTAGTCAATTTACGCAATTTGTTAATACAGTCCATTTTGTTATCTTCAACAGCCAGTATTCCTCTTGCATTATCAAACAAACTAAGGAGAATATTAAGTCCGCCTATAAGTTTGTCCGGTTCCTCCATCATCTTACGATAATCAGAAGTCAGATAAGGTTCACATTCAGCGCAGTTAACAATTACATAATCGATTTTATCAGGTTCCTTCGGCGATAATTTAACAGCCGTAGGGAAGCCCGCACCTCCCATTCCGATAATGCCGGCATCTGCGATAACCTTAATCTTGTCCTCTCTGGTAAGCGAATCATAATCAGGAGGTTCAGGCCAATTTATCTCATTGAACTGACCGTCATTCTCGATTACGATGCTCATCTTTTCTTCACCGGTAACAACACGTCTTGGCTCTATTGCCTTGACTGTACCTGAAACAGTTGAATAAATAGGCGCGCTCACAAATCCACCGGCTTTTGCAATAAGCTGACCGACTAAAACACTGTCTCCTACAGCAACTACTGCCTCTGCCGGAGCTCCGATATGTTGTGACAAAGGATATACCATATCGCCCACAGGAATATAATCTTTAATTCTTTTGGACTTAGACAATTCTTTGCCGTCATATGGGTGAACACCACCTGCAAACGTTAATCTTGCCATACCAATTCCCTTCTTTGATAATAAATTTCACTATGTTTAATTTTACCTTTTTTGGTGTAAAAAAACTACTGATAAATGTAAAAATATGTTAAACTAATAGACATGAAAATCGAAGAAATAATTCTAAACAGTTTTGAAATAGAATATCCCCTGGGAAGAATACATCCGTTAGATGAAATCCTGTTTATCGATATCGAAACTACCGGCTTTTTATCCTCTTCTTCATGCATATACATGATCGGATGTGCTTATTACAAAGACGATAACTGGTGCATCAGACAGTTCTTTGCCCAGTCCCCGGATGAAGAGTCTTCTATTCTTGAAGCATTTTTCGACTTTGCCAAAAGTTATAATTTCATTATTCAGTTTAACGGAAATACTTTTGACCTTCCGTTTATATCTAACAAGGCTCAAAAATATAATATAACCAACACAATAGACGAACTTGACGGAATAGATATCTACAGGCGTGTTAACACCTATAAATCGTTCCTTAAGATTGAAGATTGTAAGTTAAAAACCATCGAAGAATTCATGGGTATCCAAAGAGATGATATCTATAACGGCGGTGAATTAATATCCGTATACAAAGAATATGTCGCTTCCCGTGATTTTGATTTGTATCAGACACTTATTCTCCACAATGCCGACGATATTAAAGGTATGCTTGAAGTCCTTCCCGTACTTAGTTACTTTGATTTATTTAACACTACTCTTACGGCAACGAAGGTCAGTGCTTCAACTTATCAGGATATTAACGGAATTACACGGCAGGAATTACTTATACATATTTCCTTCCCCAATGCACTTCCCGTCCCAATATCTTTTATGGGTAAAGGATGTCATTTTAAAGCCGTCGGAAATACAGGAACTCTTATCGTTCCCATATTCGAGGAAGAATTAAAATTCTTCTACGCAAATTACAAAGATTATTACTATCTTCCCATCGAAGATACTGCGCTTCACAAATCAATTGCCGCATATGTGGACAAGGAATTCCGTGAGCAGGCCAAAGCATCAAACTGTTACACCCGTAAAATAAGCAATTATCTTCCTCAATGGACGGTATTGGTCGAGCCATTCTTCAAGCGCGAATACGACAGCACGGATTTATTCTTTGAGCTTACGGATGATATTAAATCAAACCGTAAATTATTCAGCGAATATGCTTCCCACATACTTAACACAATAGCTTTTCAAAAATAAAAAGCTTCGGGCATTGCCCGAAGCTTTAATTATGCATTTATAGCTTTATAAGGGTTTCTCATAATAGAAACTTGATTTTCTTGTGTAACCGATTTGCTTGTATGAAGTAATCTGTTCCGTACTTCCTATGAACAATACTCCTCCGGGAGTAAGTGAATCATAGAACTTCTTAAATACATCTTCCTTTGCTTCTTCGGTAAAATAAATAAGCACGTTACGACAAACTATGTAGTTAAAATCCTTCTGATAATCATTAAGGATCAAATTATGCTCTTTGAATGTAACGCGTGACTTAATTTCATCGGAAATCTGATATGCACCGCCCACATCGGTAAAATATTTCTTTTTAAGATCGTCCGGTACGGAAGCTATACTCTTGGGTGCATAAAGTCCTGCTTTTGCCTTCTGGATAACCTGCTTGTCAATATCAGTCGCATAAATTCTAATCATGTTAAGCGGAATATGTCTTGATAATGCCATAACAAGCGAATACGGTTCATCTCCCGTAGAGCATGCAGCCGACCAAATCTTAAGGTTCTTACCAAATTTGCTTATAAGTTCCGGAATTACCTGTTTATCCATCATTTCCCACTGATCGGGATTTCTGTAAAACTCAGACACATTAATGGTAAAGAAATTAATGAATTCTTCGTACATTTCCTTATCTGTCTTAAGGCGATTCATATATTCCGAAAAACCGGAAATATTATGTTTGGAAATCAGCGAAAGAATTCTTCTTTTCATCTGTTGTTCTTTATATGCATTAAGATCAACTTTAGTTAATTTGTATATATCCGCTTTAAACTCTTCATATTCGTAAGCCATAGAAATACCCCCTAATATAGTACCGCCTCCGGATATAAACGAACCCGGAGGCGAAATAAATTTTCTTTAATTTACGAATTATTCTTCAGTTTCTTCCTGCTTAGCAATAACTTCGTCAATATCAACTGAAGCTACATCAGCATCATCATCTTCAGCCTTTTCTTCCTTTTCGGGAGCAAGTAAAGCACGGATGCTCAAGCTAATCTTCTTATCAGCTTCATTGAAATCAACAATCTTAGCTGTAACTTCATCGCCTACCTTAAGAACATCTGCAGGCTTTTCGATGTGATCCTTAGAAATCTGTGATACATGTAATAAAGCATCAACACCCTTTGAAATCTCAACGAATGCGCCGAAATCTGTCATTCTGGCAACCTTACCTGTAACAACATTTCCTACAGCGAATCTTGTTTCTGCATCTTTCCAGGGATTCTCATCATCAAACTTAGCTGATAATGCGATCTTATTTCCTGTAATATCCTTGATATAGCACTTAACTGTATCGCCAACCTTGAATACTTTCTTAGGATTTTCAACTCTTCCCCATGACATTTCAGAGATATGAAGTAATCCGTCCATACCGCCTATGTCTACGAAAGCACCAAAGTCTGTAACGTTCTTAACTGTTCCTTCGATTACATCGCCGACTTTAATCTTAGATAATACTTCTGCCTGAGCTTCAGCCTTGTTAGCAACGAGAAGCTGCTTACGGTCACCGATGTAACGACGTCTCTTAGGATTGTACTCAGTAATAACGAATTCAATTTCTTCGCCCTGATACTTGCTAAGATCCTTCTCATATGTGTCAGATACGAGGCTTGCAGGAATGAAGATTCTTACTTCATCAACAACTACGCAAACACCGCCTGCAAGTACCTGAGAAACCTTTGCCTTAAGTACTTCCTGATTGTTGAATGCTTCTTCAATCTTCTTGTTGCCACGATCTGCTGCGAGTCTCTTGTATGTTAATAATACCTGGCCCTCGCCGTCATTTACCTTTAAGACTTTTACTTCCATTGTGTCGCCGACTTTAGCAACGGTAGTTAAGTCTAAGTTAGATTCATTAGTATACTCATTACGAGTCAAAATACCGTCTGACTTGTATCCGATATTAAGTATGATTTCGTCAGGCTTAACATCAATAACTGTACCTTCAACTACCTCTCCTGTATGTATTGTCTTTAAAGATTCTTCCAACATTTGTTCAAAAGTTAATTCTGACATAATTTTGAACCTCCTCGATAATATTATTTGGGGTGGAAGCCCCCGCGGTAATACCTACCAGTGAAGCAGTTTTGGGTAAATCGAAATTCAAATCTTTCGCCGTCTGAATGAAATATGTGTTAGGACACTTTGATGCACAGATATCATATAGTTTCTGTGTGTTAGAACTGTTCTTTCCACCTATTACAATCATGGCATCGACCTTTGACGCGATTAATCCAGCCGATTCTTGCCTCTCTTTGGTTGCGTTACATATAGTATTCACAACATTAACATTGTACCCTTTTTCCTTTATAATTTCAACTAATTCTTGAAATTTATTAAGGTTAAATGTTGTTTGCGATACAATTGTGATATTTGTACTTAAATCACAGGAAATTTCTCGGGCCTCATCCGGATTTTCCACCACAATGGGGTTGCCCAAAGACCAGCCCATAATCCCCAAAACTTCGGGGTGTCCGGCATTTCCTATAATAACAATCTGGTCGCCTTTTGATGAATTTTCTTCAACTATGTTATGTATTCTCTTAACAAAAGGGCATGTCCCGTCGACAATTTTAAGTCCGCGTTTCTGAATATTTTCATAAATATTCTTGGGCACTCCGTGAGCTCTAATTACGACAGTACCGTCATTAACAGCATCGAATTCGCTAATATCATTAATAACGGTAACGCCTTTGCCCTCCAGATCCTTCACCACTTCTTCGTTATGAATTATCGGTCCGAAAGTATATATTTTTTCAGTTGTATCCAATAAATTATATACGCACTCTACCGCTTTGTTTACTCCAAAGCAAAAGCCCGCATGTTCCGAAAGTATAGTTTCCATATCTAATTACATAAAGACAAAATTCTGTCCGCAACCTCATCAATTGTCATATATGAGGAATCAATTTCCGTTGCATCCTCCGCCTTCTTTAACGGAGCTACTTCACGGGTCATATCCTGATGATCTCTTGCAATTATTTCCTCTTCGATTTTGGCAAGGTCTGCTTCCACGCCCTTTGATATAAGTTCGTCATATCTTCTCTTGGCTCTTACAGCCGAAGATGCCGTAAGATAAACCTTAACATCGGCCTTAGGCAACACGACGGTACAAATATCCCTTCCGTCCATAACAACATCATTCGCTGCCGCATATTCCTGCTGCATCTTGGTTAATGCCTCTCTGACCTTGGCATATTTAGATGTTAAAGATGCCATATTTCCCGTCGATTCTTCTCTAAGATAGGGTGTCACATCCTCGCCGTTTAGATATACATGCTGAGTTCCTTCAACATAGCCGAAAGTGACATTTGCGTCAGACACTGCATCCGATACCGCCTTTTCGTCATATCCGTCAACATTTTTTCTGACCATATATATTGCTATAGCTCTATACATGGCTCCCGTATCAACATATATCGCATTGCGCTTTTTTGCCACAATTTTGGCAATTGTACTTTTACCTGCCCCGGCAGGTCCGTCAATAGCTATCTGGTAACTCATTTTACCCTCCGGATAATTCATTTACGAAGTTGCAGCACTTAATCCGGCAAGATATCCGGTACTAAATGCAATTTGAAGATTAAAGCCGCCCGTAAGCGCATCCACATCAATTACTTCGCCTGCAAAATAAACATTTTGTTTAAGCTTCGATTCCATTGTCGAAGGATTAATTTCTTTAACATTGATTCCCCCCTGCGTTATTATCGCTTCATTAATATCCCTTGTACCGATTGTGGTTAAAGTATAATTCTTTAACAGATTAACAAGATTGTGACGTTCTTCTTTCGTAATCTCATTAACCTTTTTATTTTCATCTATGTTACTTCGCTTAATAATAACCGGTATCATTTTTGACGGCAAAAGTTTATCAAGCGAGTTTTTAAATGACTTGTTTATATTATCACTAAAGTCTCTTAAAATTCTATCATCAAGTTCTTCATATGACAGAGCGCTTTTAAGGTCTATACTTACCCCGGCTTCTTTTCCCCGGCACTTTGACTGATAGTATGAAGATGCCGTAAGAACAAGAGGACCGCTGATTCCGAAATGTGTAAACAACATTTCCCCGAATCCCTCATAAACAGGCTTTGGTGATTCATCCACACATAATTTAAGAGTAACGTTCTTTAAAGACAGTCCCTGCATCAGTTTGCAGTCTTCTTCTTTAACAACCAACGGAACGAGTCCTCCCCGTATATCTTTAACCGTATGGCCCATATTGCGTGCAAAGATATACCCGTCACCTGTAGAACCGGTTGACGAATAGGATTGGCCGCCTGTTGCAACAATTATTTTATCGGCAAAAAAATCGCCTTTATTAGTGTGAACCTTATTATCTTCTATCGAAATAACTTCCGTATTAAGTTTTATTTCAACGCTATTCTCTTTAAGAAGTCTGTGAAAAGCAGATATTATATCGGAAGAATGATCCGACACCGGAAATACGCGATTGCCCCTTTCAACCTTAAGAGGGCATCCCGCGCGCTCTATAAGATCCATAACCATATAGTTATTGAATCCGTAATAAGCGCTGTACATAAACTTCGAATTATTCACGACGTTCTTAAAAAAGTCTTCATCATCGCAATTATTTGTTACATTGCATCTTCCCTTACCGGTAATAAAGACCTTTTTGCCGAGTTTTTCATTTTTTTCAAGCAAAATAACATCAGCGCCGTTTGATGCAGCTGCATAAGCGGCCATCATTCCTGATGCTCCTGCTCCAATAACTATAACTTTTGACATGTATATTACTTCTGCTCTTCCTGTGATGTATCGTCTTTTTTAGTCAGGGGATAATTAAGCATCGGTTCTTCATCAATAAAGTTAATCTCATCATTAAGATAAACCTGATAGTTATTCCATACCACTTCCAGGGTTTCCAGATTTGATTTAACCGTATCCGGCACTTTAAGGCACAAAGCAACCACCAATGCATTAATAAGCGAAAGAGGTGCCACAAGTGAGTCAACAATCGAAACCATATCGGAACGTGACAATAAATTACATGATGAATACAGATTCATAGGTGAGTGTATACTATCGGTAATTGTAATAATCTTTGCTCTTCTGTCCTTCGCAAATTCCATGCACTTTAAGGTACGCATAGAATATCTGGGGAAACTTATTCCTATAATACAATCCTTTTCGGATATTCGTATCATCTGTTCAAACATCTCGGTAACCGAAGTTGTTTTAAGCAAAACAACATTTCCGCGAATCATATTGATATAGAACTGCAAAAAATCAGCCAGGGGTTCGCAGGATCTTAATCCGACAATATATACCGTTTCAGCTCTCAAAATCGTATCTACCGCATCGGAAAAGGCATTGGGATCAAGATTTGAAATCGTATCCTGAATTTTTTCGATATCGGAAGTAAGTACCGAATGAATTACTTCCGACTGTGAATTATTCTTATATTTGGTATCCATTTTCTGGACACGATTAAGTTTGCTCTGTACCCAGTCTGCCAGCGCACTCTGGAATTCCGGATAACCCTCATAGCCAAGTCCCGTTGCAAATCTTACAACAGTAGACTCCGACACGCCTACAGTACTTCCTATCTTTGCCGCAGTCATAAAGGCCGCTTCGTCATAATGGTCCGAAATAAATGCTGCAATAGCTTTATGACCTTTACTCATTTTCATAAAGCGTTCGTTCATTCTCGAAATAATATCTTTGTTTTCTTCCATATTTCTCCTGTTATTCCATCATTTCTTTTAATAAAAAAGGCCCCCTACCGCTTACAAGTCAGCAAGGGACCAATCATTCCATAAATTAATTATCTGAATGAAGCATATGCATCCTTGAGCATTGCCATTGTCTCTTCTTCGGTAAGGTCATAGTCACCTGTAAGGGACATACATGCTGCTCCATGGATGAACATCCACATCTTCATAAATAAATCCTGTGCATTTGAAGCACCCTGGCTGTTAGCTGACTGAATTTCTTTTGAAACGTTAGCTGTCTGGCCATTAATCATATCATAAAGAGAACGACCATATCTTTCATTTGATAAGAAAAGGAATCTAAATACATTAGGATACTTCTGTGCATACAAAATGTAAGCAAGTCCAAGATTAACAAACGGAACTACCGTTGTCTTGGGGAAAGATACATAATACTCCTGGAAGTTATCACATGCTTTAGCGAACAAATCAACGTAAAGCTCTTCCATGTTATTGTAAATTCTAAAAATCGGCTGAGTGGAGCAATTTGCCTTGGCTGCAAGTTTTCTTGCCGTAACCTCGCCAATTCCCTCCTCAATAAGCATTGCATAAGCTGCATCTAATAAAATTGTCTTAGTAACCGTCTCTTTTCTAGCCATAAGAACCTCCCTATTTGTAACACTTGTTATCTTAACTTATGTCAACACTATTGTCAACGCTTTTTTATGCAATTTTTGAAAAAAATACGCAAAAATAAGGCTCGCCACAACATCTTGTGGTCGAGCCTTAATAATTAACTAAATATATTACGTAAACCTAATAATGTACGTCTTATATTATACAGGATATGCTCCGTTAGCTGTATCAGCCTTGGTCAAATCCATTTTTTCCTGCTGAGCCTGACGATACTTGAAGAAGTCGGTAGCAACCTGAGGGAACAAAGCGTATGAAAGAACGTCTTCGTCCTGCTGCTTCCACTGCTTCATCTCAGCCTCGATACCTGCAAGTTCGGGCTCTGTATGGCCTGTAGCTTCTGCAGAACGAGCTGTAGAACGCTTTTCACCGGGGATAACCTTATCAATTACTTCCTGGCTCATAGGCTTAACAGTCTGTCCATAGTTACCACGGAGAAGATCCTTGAACTCTCCTGTAGCCATCTTATATCTTTCGCCCATAAGGACATTGAAGATAGCCTGTGTACCAACAATCTGTGAAGAAGGTGTAACCAAAGGAGGCTCACCGCAATCCTTACGAACACGTGGAATTTCTTCAAGAACTTCATTGTACTTATCTTCTGCATTCTGTTCCTTAAGCTGTGAAACCATGTTAGAAAGCATACCGCCGGGAACCTGGTAAAGCAATGTCTTGATGTTAACACCAAGAACTTTAGTGCTCATAAGTCCTGACTCAATGCACTCCTCACGGTAAGGACGCCAGTAATCTGCGATCTGTGCAAGAAGGTTCTGATCAAGACCTGTATCATAAGGAGTTCCCTTAAATGTCTCAACCATAACTTCTGTTGCAGGCTGTGAAGTACCTAAAGCGAAAGGTGAAATAGCACAGTCAATAACATCAACGCCTGCCTCAACAGCCTTAAGGTATGTCATTGAAGCAACACCTGATGTGTAGTGTGTATGAAGCTGTACAGGAACCTTTGTGCTCTCTTTAAGAGTTTTAACAAGTTCTGCAGCCTTATAAGGAGTAAGAAGTCCTGCCATATCCTTAATACATAAAGAATCAGCACCCATCTCTTCAATCTTCTTAGCCATGTCAGCCCAATACTCTAATGTATAAGCATCACCTAATGTATAAGAAAGAGCTATCTGAGATTCACCTCTTCCTTCCTGCTTCTTAATCTTGTTGGTAGCATCAACAGCTGCCTGAAGATTACGAATATCATTTAAGCAGTCGAAAATTCTGATTACGTCAATACCGTTAGCAATAGACTTCTCTACGAATGCGTAAACAACGTCATCTGCGTAAGGACGATATCCAAGGATATTCTGTCCACGGAACAACATCTGTAATTTAGTGTTTTTGAAGCCGTCACGTAACTTACGAAGACGATCCCATGGATCTTCCTTTAAGAAACGTAATGAAGCATCGAATGTAGCACCACCCCAGCACTCTACTGCATGGTAGCCAACTTTATCCATTTTATCAACGATCGGAAGCATCTTTTCGGTAGGCATTCTTGTTGCGATCAATGACTGATGTGCATCACGAAGAACTGTCTCCATAATTCCAACCGGTTTTTTAACCTGATCTGACATAATTTTATATCCTTTCTACATATAGTAATGATTTAGAATACTCCGAATACTGCCATGAATGTACCGGCTGCAACTGCAGTTCCGATAACTCCGGCTACGTTAGGTCCCATAGCATGCATAAGTAAGAAGTTAGTGGGATCTGATTCTGCACCAACCTTCTGCGATACTCTTGCTGCCATAGGAACGGCAGAAACTCCGGCAGATCCGATAAGCGGATTAACCTTGCCCTTCGTAAATACGCACATGAGTTTTCCGAAAAGAACTCCGGCTGCAGTACCGAAAGCAAATGCAACAAGTCCTAAAACAACGATACATAAAGTATCTCTGTTAAGGAATGCTTCTGCTGAAGTTGTAGCACCAACTGAAGTACCTAAAATAATGACAACGATGTACATTAAAGCATTAGAAGCTGTATCTGTTAACTGACGAACAACTCCCGACTCTCTAAAGAGGTTACCTAACATAAGCATACCTACCAAAGGTGCTGTTGTAGGTAAAATCAAACATACAACAATAGTAACTACGATAGGGAATAAAATCTTCTCAAGTTTAGAAACCGGACGAAGCTGTCCCATCTTAATTGCTCTTTCTTTCTTAGTGGTAAGAAGCTTCATAATAGGCGGCTGGATAATCGGAACGAGCGACATATATGAATATGCGGCAACGGCGATAGGTCCAAGCAACGCTGTCTGACCAAGCTTACCTGCCAGGAAAATTGATGTAGGGCCATCGGCACCGCCGATGATTGAAATAGCTGCTGCAGCCTTATCATTAAAGCCCATTGCAATAGCTCCGAAATATGCTGCGAAAATACCAAACTGCGCAGCAGCTCCCAATAAGAAGCTCTTCGGGTTAGCAATTAAAGGACCAAAGTCTGTCATAGCACCTACACCCATGAAAATAAGTGAAGGTAAGATAGCCCATTCATCTAACTTATAAAAATAGTACAATAATCCGCCGACTCCGTTAGCAGAATCCTCGAAACTAAGCATAATATCGGGATAAATGTTAACGAGCAGCATACCAAATGCAATAGGGGTCAAAAGCAGTGGCTCAAAACCCTTGGCAATTGCTAAATAAAGAAACACACAGGCAACTACAATCATAATAAAATTACCGTACGTCAAATTAAAGAACGCGGTCTGATGAATTAAGTTGTCAAGTGTACTTGCAATGTAATCCATTTGCTTTTCCTCCTTGTAGTATCAGACAAATTCTGTAGACTTAAAAATTAGTTTAATGTTGCAAGACAAGCGCCTGCTTCTACAGCATCGCCAACTGCTACATCAATTGAAGCTACAGTACCGTCTGCGGGAGCTACTACAGGGATTTCCATCTTCATAGCTTCGATAACTACAACTGCATCACCCTTCTTAACAGAAGTTCCTACAGCTGCCTCAATCTTAAATACCTTACCTGCTGCACCTGCTTCTACCTTGATAGAACCTGCGCCTGCTGAAGCCTTGGGTGCTGCAGCGGGCGCTGCCTTAGGTGCTGCCTTGGGTGCTACGGGAGCAGCTGCTACAACGCCTGATGTTGCTCCTTCTTCTACTACTACGTCATATACGTTTCCATTAACGGTAATTGTATAATTTTTCATTTTTGATTCCTCCTAAAATTTGATTAACGGGATCTTCTGATGCTTCTTACTACGAAGCCATCACCTGAAGTTCCTTCATAAGCTGCAATTGCTGCGGATATAACAGCAACTAATTCCAAATCATCCGATAACTCTTCTTTTTCAATAATCTGAGCAATTGTTGAATCCACTGCCTTCTCGTTAGCGGATTTTTCAGGCTTCTTAGCAAATGCAGCCTGAATCTTAGGAATAAGATTAAATGCACTGATAATTAAACTAATAAGAATTAATACAATAAATACTGTACCCATTCCAAGTAAGGTATTAAGTCCAGCCTTTTCCATGCTCTCACCGAATGTATAATTAACATTTACGGTGATAGACGAAATATTGCTGTGCTCAAAAAGGATTTCCAATTCGGCATCCCTTAATTCACCTTTAAGTTCGCAAACAATGGAACCCTCTACCGGTATTTCAAGTACATTAAGAGCAACGGTATTGGACACTATATCACCGACCTCTTGAATTGCACCCATATCAGGCAGAGCCTTGGAATAACTTTCAAAGGCACTCTTATACATCTGAACATCTTCTTTTGTTCCGCCTTGTTCAACCTGAGCAAGAATTTCTTCTTCCTGACCCTGTTCAACAACTCCGGCTACCAAATCGATGGCACTCATTGCATAGCTAAGAGCTTCATCGTTTGTAAGATAGTTAGTTGTATCTTCCTCCTGTCCGCATGCTGTTAAGCCAAGGAGACAGATGGTCATGCCTAATGCGATTAACCATTTTTTCATAAGAACTGTATCCTTTCTAAAACTTAAACTGTGCCATGCTTTTTGGCAGGAGCAACATCATTCTTAGTAAATAACATTTCAAAAGCACCGATAACGTACTTACGTGTATCGGCAGGCTCTACGATTTCATCAACATAACCGCGGGCAGCTGCGCTCTCTACATTATTCTGTAAAGCAGCGTATTCCTTGGCACATGCATCAACATCAGAAGCATCCTTACCGTCGCAGATAATCTGAGCGGCAAGCTTAGAATCCATTGAACCGATCTTAGCGTTAGGCCAAGCAATTGTGATATCGGCACCAACAGCCTTTGAGTTCATCATAACGTATGCAGAACCGAAAGCTTCGCCTACGATAACGTTTACCTTAGGTACTGAAGCATTTGCAAATGCATATGTTAATTTAGCTGAAGCCTTGGCAATCTTCTTTTCGCAGCATTCGCATGCCTTAAATCCCTTAACATTAGTTAATGTAAGAACAGGAATTTCAAATGCGTCACAGAAGTTAACAAAATCAGCAGCCTTAACGCATCCGAGAGCGCTCATAACAGGCTCGAACTTGTTTGCAACTTCGCCGTTCTCATCGTATTCAACAGTTCTGTTGGCAACAACACCTACAGTAGCTCCGTTAAGCTTAATAAATGCTGTAACAACTTCCTTTGCATAATCAGCCTTTGTTTCAAATACTACTGCATTGTCTGAAAGCTGTGTTAAAGCAACAGCAGGATCTGCAATAGAAGCCTCAAGTGAAGTACAAGCTCTGTTAAGGTCGTCTGTGCAATCTTCAAAGCTGAATTCACCCTCGTTGTTTGCAGGTAATACTGAAACGAGGTCTCTGATTCCTGCAAGTACTGCAGCCTCATCTCCTACGAAGTCAACATTATCTGTTTCCTTTGCCTGGAAAGCTGCTGAAGATGTATCACACTTGTCAGCAGAATTACCATCGATGCAGTTAGGAGCTGTAACGAATAACTTAGCATTCTTTTCTTCCATGAAAGTAAAGTCTGCCATAGCTGAAGAAATAGCCAAAGCGCCGCCGCAGTTTCCGAATACTGCATTAATCTGAGGAATAACTCCTGAAGCATTAGCCTGCTTAAGATAAATCTCACCAAAAGCATTAAGTGCGTCGGTAGCTTCCTGTAAACGTAAGCCTGATGACTCAATTAAACCGATAATAGGTGCTCCCATCTTAATTGCCATGTCATAGAGATTAACAATTTTCTTGGCATGCATTTCACCAACGCTACCGTTTAACACAGCAGCATCCTGGCTGTAAACATAAACAAGATTTCCGTTAATCACGCCATAGCCGGTAATAACACCGTCAGAAGGGGTCTTTGTCTGCTTTAAGTTAAAATCTGTGCTACGAGCTGTAACTCTTGCGCCTATTTCAACAAAGCTGTTTTCATCAAGGAGAGAAGCAATTCTCTGTCTTGCTTGTGAAGTAGTACTCATATTTTGACCTCCATATATGATTATAAAATAATAATAACTATATCTTTAGGGCTAAGTACAACGGGGATGTACTATAGTTACCCCAAAAAACACCTAGAGTAGTATAGCACAAAAAAAATGAGTTTCCTAGCGAAAACTCATTTTTCTTAATAAATTTTATTCACCTGCTTTACAAGTAATAATCCATGGTGCCGGCTGCTGTTCGTAATTGTGTCTTGATGTCACTTTTGATACCGAAATCTGAATAATCTCAGGATCCGATACGCAGAAGGTTCTGCAATAATTGACCATGGAAGCCGCAAGCACGAAGTCCAAAGTGTATATTACGAACTCCATATTAGGATTAACCTTAAGTAAACACTCAATCTCCTGTTCCATGGAAGCGGAAGCAACAAGCATTGTTACATCGGGAACCGGCAGGTTCTTTAGCACATCATCATCTATATGATCGACAATTGTTACATTATTAATACCAAACTGTTCAACATTCTCCTCCAGAGCACGTCTGTCATTTCCGTTATACTCAACTGCAACAACCGAACCTTCGCCATCCAGAATAGCTGCCTCAACAGTAATGGACTCTGCAGAAATAGTGCATATATTCTTGCCCTCTTCTATCTGCATTTTACTTAATATAATAGCTCTTATTTCCGAGCCTACATATTTAACAGAGCCTTTAACAAGGGACGAATTGTCCATTCCGAACTTAACTGTAGATCTCGCATTGGGATTAAGTACAAGCATTCCGGCAGAAGCATTAATTCCTCTGTCTATCATATTTGATACCAAATCCTGCTTTAAGGGACCCTGAGGTTCAGAACCTTCATTATATATTACCGTACATTCTCCAAGTCCGGCATTGTACATACGGTAAAAGATATCAGGATGACCTGCCTCCGTAAATACAAGCACACATCTGTGCTGTTCACATGCCGGAATAAGATTCTTATTTTTTCTCGTAATATCAAGAATCTTTACATGCTCCAAATCAACATCGGTTTCTTTTGAAAAATATTGTAACCACGCAATTATATGATCGTTATTAAATAATCTTTCTTCCATAAAATATACCTTTCTACACTTTTTATCGGTTACATCTGTACTGAAGATCTTCCCATCTTCTGTCCACTTCTTCCTGGAACTGAGCAATTAAATCTCCGTTTTCGGGTTTAAACAGATGCCTAAATCTTCCCTGTTTAATAAGGAAGTCTTCGATAGGAAGCTTATTCTTGGGTTCATATGTAAGTCTCCACTGACCGTGATCAACTTCAAACAACGGCCAATAGCAGGTATCAATAGCAAGCTGACATATTTCCATAATATCTGCCATCTCGTATCTCCATCCTCGGGGGCAGGGTGTAAGAAGATTAAGGAAACATGCACCCTCGGTGTAGATTGCCTTCTCGGATTTAGTATGTATATCTTTAAAATCCTTTGTAAATGTACTCTGGCCCACATAAGGAACATTGTGTTCCGCAATTATTGAAGCCAAATCTTTACGAGACTGAAGTTTACCTACAGACTCAGTTCCCACAGGAGTGGTCGTAGTATCTGCGAATCTCGGCGTTGCGGAAGAACGCTGAATTCCGGTGTTCATGTAAGCTCCGTTATCGTAGCACACATACACCATGTCATGGCCTCTTTCCATAGCTCCCGATAAAGACTGGAAGCCTATATCGTAAGTTCCGCCGTCACCGCCAAAGGTAATAAATTTATAGTTTGTATCCTCTTTAATCTTACCCTTTTTCTTAAGTGCCTTATACGCAGTTTCGACACCGCTTAAGGTTGCGCCTGCATTTTCGAAAGCATTATGGATGTAACTGTCTTCCCATGCCGTATAAGGATACATATAGGAAGAAACCTCAAGGCATCCTGTTGCATTTCCTATAACAGCTTCGTCGCCTTCGTGAAGTGCTCTAAGAACAGCTCTTACTCCGATTGTTGCGCCGCATCCTGCGCACATTCTGTGTCCGGGCGATAAACGCTCGGGTTTATTCATTATCTCTTTTAAACTATATCCAGCCATTGTCGTTATCTCCCGTCTTCTTTACTTCTTAAATTAATATATCTGTGTTGTGATACTTTCTTTCCGGAATTAACAACATCGGATAACTCATTAAATATCTCTTCAACATTCTCGACGGTAAAGTCTCTGCCGGCCAATCCGTATGTATAACACACGGTATCTATCATAACTTTTGCCTCATACAATCCGGCACGTACCTCACTGGACAAAGGCCCGCCGTTACCGTTATATGACTCAACTCTGTCCATAATAGCAAGTGCTTTGCAATTAGACACTGCCTTGGCAATCTCTATAGCAGGGAAGGGTCTGAACACCCTTAATTTAAGAACACCTGCTTTTATTCCTTTGTCTCTTAAAATATCAACTGCTTGTTTTGCCGTTCCTGCAGCAGAACCCATAATCAGCATAATATAATCGGCATCTTCTGTTCGGTATTCTTCAAAAAGTTCAAAACCTCTTCCGAATTTTTCCTTATACTTTTTAGCAACTTCTATTATTACATCCTTAGAACGTTCCATTGCCATTTCCTGAGCCTTTTTGGCCTCCATGGAATAATTGGAAACCGCATAAGGGCCGAAAGCCATAGGTGAACCTTTCTTAAGGAGATACTCTTCCGGATTATATTCTCCTACGAACTCCTTAACATCCTTGTCTTCGTTAAGTTCAATATTCATTACGGCATGTGAAGTAATAAATCCGTCCTGACAAATCATGATAGGAAGATGCACTCTGGGATCTTCCGCAATGGGATATGCCTGAATGAAATTATCGTATGCTTCCTGATTTGATTCCGCATATATCTGAATCCATCCCGTATCCCTGGCACCCATACTGTCGGAATGATCACAGTTAATATTAATAGGTCCTGACAAAGTTCTGTTAACAAGTGCAAGGGCACAGGGCATTCTGTTAGAGGCAGCAACAAGAAGTTCCTCCCACATAAGAGCAAGTCCGCAGCTTGAAGTTGCCGTAAGCGATCTGGCTCCTGCAGCTTCAGCTCCTATAGTAGCCGACATTGAGCTGTGCTCTGATTCAACAGGTATAAATTCGGTATCCATCTGACCGTTAGCTATGTAGTTTGATACAAGCTGAGGTATCTCGGTTGACGGAGTAATAGGAAATGCAGGCATAACATCGGGATTAACCTGCTTTATTGCATATGCCACGGCTTCATTGCCGGACATTCTGTCTTTAATCGTCATATTCAACACCCTCCACCATTGTTATTGCTCCGAAAGGACAAACCTTAGCGCAGATTCCGCATCCTTTGCAATGATCATAGTCAAATCCGCTTCTTCTTCCTTCCTTAACAGGAATACATCCATCGGGACATACCGGAGCGCACAGTAAACACTGCTTACATTTTTCAGAATCAAATTTAGGAGTGTTGGTACGCCATTCTCCTGTTTTAAACTGTTTTGAAGTTCCTCCTGCGAAGGTCATAAGGCCTTCTGTTAAGTCTTCATAGGGAGTCTGTTCATTTATTTTACTTATATCTGTTCTCATATTATAATTGCTCCTTTAGACTATCGTATGTTAATGTAAGTGCCTTCATATTTCCTTCGATTACTTCAGGCTTTTTCGCAAATTTGTGCGCATAAGAAGCCTTCATTTCATTAATAAACTGGTCCCAATCCATAATCTGACTTACCGCAACCACAGCAGCCAGCATAGGTGAGTTGGGGAAATATTTGCCCAGAGCTTCAACAGAAATCTTACGGGCGTCCAAAGTATATACTTTGCCGCCGAATATGCTTCCGTCACCGGATTTTAATAAGGGGCGAATTTCGTCTGCAGACTTATCTGTATTTACGATAATAGCGCCGTCAGTTTTAAGACCGTTAGTAACATCTACGCTTTTTAACAATGTTTCATCAACTACAACTACCAGATCGGGAGTGTAAATATTTGAATGAACGCGTATCTCTTTATCGGAAATACGGTTAAAAGCAGTGATGGGCGCACCCATTCTTTCGGGACCGTACTCAGGGAAGCCCTGCACATACGCTCCTGTCTTGAAGCATACGTCCGCAAGTAACAGTGCAGCAGTTTTAGCACCCTGACCGCCACGTCCGTGCCAGCGGATTTCGATTTCTTTTCTACTCATAATATTTTCCTTCTTTAAATAAATATATTTAAACTCAATAACATCGGCGGACTGTTTAGCCCGCCGATATTTTAAGTTAATTTATGCGTTTGCCTCTTCTTCTTCCTTAAGCTTCTTCATTGCAAATGCAAGTGCGGCAGCACCGCCCATTGAAGCTGATAATGAAGAAATCCATAACATGATATCCATCGGATCTCCTGTCTTAGGACGACGTCTTGCACCAAGTACTGCAGGACCTAAAGGACGCTTAGCACCTAATACACTAGGTTCACGTCTTGCGCCAAGTACCTCAGGCGGATTCTCCGGCGGATTCTCAGGTGGATTCTCCGGCGGATACTCAGGTGGATTCTCCGGCTCCTCAACCGTATAGGTATAAGATTCCTTGGTATAAGGATCTCTGAAGGTCGTTGTAATCTTGCTTGAAAGAACCTGCTCCTTTTCGATAACCTTGTATATAGGCTTATAATATTCTTCAGACTGATTAACATGATAAGTATAATCTGTTCTGTGGAACGGGTCAATATCAGTTAAGCTCTTTGAGTATGTTCCCCACTCAAAGTCTTTCATAGCATATGTATCCCAAACAGTATCTATATTGCCATATGTACTAATCTCAGTAGTCTTGGTTCCGTATGTTCCAACCTGTGTAGTCTTGGTAGAGTAAATACCCCAAACAGGATCTGCAGTACCGCAGCTTCCGATTTTAGCGGTCTTAACTCCGTAAGTACCCCAGGTTGCATTCTTGATACCATATGTTTCAACTTCGGCAGTCTTCTCTTCATAAGAGGTTGCCTTACCGAACTTCTCGCTTAATGCCTTAACAAATGCATCCTTAGTTGAATATGTGCCGACTGTTGTATCCTTGTCGCCTTCTGTGCCTACAGTAGCATCCTTAAGGCCGTAAGTTCCAACCTTACCGTACTCTTCTTTGAAGGTTCCGACCTTAGCATCACGTTCCATGAAGGTTCCGACCTCTGTATCCTGTTCGCTGTAACAACCAACCTGCTTATCCTTTTCAGAATATGTTCCTACCTTAGCATCAAGTTCTTTGAAGGTTCCTACCTTAGCATCGCGTTCCTTGAAGGTTCCGACCTTAGCATCGCGTTCCTTGAAGGTTCCTACCTCTGTATCAAGTTCGCTGTGACAGCTGTATGTTGAATCCTTCTCCGAATATGTTCCTACCTTGGTGTCAAGTTCTTTGAATGTTCCTACCTTAGCATCACGCTCCATGAAGGTTCCTACCTTAGCATCGCGTTCCTTGAAGGTTCCTACCTCTGTATCAAGTTCGCTATGACAGCTATATGTTGAATCCTTCTCCGAATATGTTCCTACCTTGGTGTCAAGTTCTTTGAAGGTTCCGACCTTAGCATCACGCTCCATGAAGGTTCCGACCTTAGCATCGCGTTCCTTGAAGGTTCCTACCTCTGTATCAAGTTCGCTATGACAGCCGTATGTTGAATCCTTCTCTGAATATGTTCCTACCTTGGCATCAAGTTCTTTGAATGTTCCAACCTTAGCATCACGCTCCATAAAGGTTCCTACCTTAGCATCGCGCTCTTTGAAGGTTCCTACCTCTGTATCAAGTTCGCTGTGACAGCCGTATGTAGAATCCTTTTCGGAATAGGTTCCTACGGTTGTATCAAGTTCCTTATATGTTCCTACCTTAGTGTCACGCTCTGAATACTTGGTTGTATCATATTCCTTAGTAGCGGTAATTACATATTCAGCATAATCATTTCTGTTAGGTTTAACCGAATAATTAACGAAATTATCGTAATCATATCTGGGTGATCTTGCCTGATGAATTTCACTATGCTGCTCTATAGTCTTGGCAACTACTCTACCGTCTCTTGAACCACAGCCCTTGTAGAATGTACCGTTAGCTGCAACAATTGTTCCCTCATCTGTCCAGTCGCTTACAACAGTGCCTGAATATGTTCCAAAGTTCCAGAAGATATATGCATTTGAAGCATCATATGAGCCGGCACCCGGTGTTTCAAGTTTGCCTAACTTAACTTCTCTTTGACCATTTGTAACAACATTAATAACAATAGTAGATTTGGTCTTCAGGTTAAGCTCGGAAATAGTCTTAAGTATTCCATTATCGCCCATGGCTCTTTGCATTTCGTTTACTGTAAGTGTTACAGTATACACAGCCTTGGAATCATCACCCCTCTTACTCTGCAGCGTTTCTTTTAACTTCTCAAGTTCCGCAGTTCCGTTAGTATTATTTGCTTTCTGTTCAGCATAAGCCCGATTAATCAGGGCCTGGCCGGCATTTGCAATATCTGAAAGGTTTCTGTTAATCTGAATTTCGCTGAGAATCTGTGAGCTGTATTTAGCTACAGTATTGATATCGTTATCCTTTCCTGTATTCTTAAGGATTGAATAAATAATATCCGCCAATTCATTTTGAGCTATTGAATCAACCGAGAACTTCGAATCTTTCTTTGCAGCCTCTATTGCAGCATATATTGCATTTTTAACGTTCGAAGGAGCGTTCTTAATCGTCTCGGAATTCAGTACGTTTGTAACCGATCCCTGCGTTCCTTCATAACAATTGGCATTACCGGTTAAATTAATATTAGTTCCAACAACAACAGCACCGTCGACCAAACTAATATTAGCCGTATTGCCATAATTATTTAAGATAATTGAGTACCAGTCAAGGCCTTCAACTCCGGCTCTTCCGGACTTATAAATATCCTGAATCGTAGGATTAGACCCGCCATATACATTATAAATTTCGTTAACGCATAAGTTACCGTCAATATGCTCACCTTCTTTTAATGTGTCGGCGTACAGTGAGTAGTTCGAGGTAAGTGATACAGTCTG
Organism: Lachnospiraceae bacterium; assembly: GCA_045642345.1. Taxonomy (GTDB): domain Bacteria; phylum Bacillota; class Clostridia; order Lachnospirales; family Lachnospiraceae; genus JAILLW01. Next base: position 865 of record JAZUIS010000089.1, on the reverse strand, counting down.
AACGAAATCAATAATAGCTGTCTGTGTTTCGGCAGAAGCTTTAGAGCCATTAGCATTATAGAACTGGTTATAATAAACTGTTTCCTTATGCTCTACTACAGCCTTAACATCCTCATCCGAAAGTTTAATAAACGCACCGTCTGTATCTTTAATATAATATCCGGTATCATCCTTGATTACAGCAATGTCTGAATTATCCTTAAATGTTAAAGTTCTGGTTTCATTTGTAAGCACACCGTTCTTCTTTACCTTACCGGTTATAGTGTAGTCTACACTTGTTGATACAGGCTTAACATTCTTAACAAGGTTTGCAGAAACTTCTACTTTCTTTCCTGATTTGTCGGTAACATAGTACTTACCGTGATCAAGACTTACCTTAACGTTCTCTGAAGATACTTCGATTCTCTTACCATTGTCAATGATGTACATTGAATCAGCTTTATCATTCTTAATGGAATCAAGTACAGCATTAACTAAATCAGCTTCCTTATTGGCATCTACTGCCACTCCGTTTCTGAATACAGTCTTCTTGCCGTTTTCATCTTTAACGATAAAGGTATCATTCTCATTGACCTTCTGACCGTTAATATACCAGGTTACAGGTGCCTTCTGGATGTTTGCTTCCTTAAGTACTGCATCTATTACTGCCTGATCTGTTACTTCAACGTTTCCTATCTTAACGGTTGTCTTTCCGTCCTTATCGAGATTTACAGCATACTCTACATTTCCGCCTGCTTCTACTCTTGATCCGTTGATATACCAGGTTACCTTTGCATTCTTTAAGTCTGCCTGACTTATTACTGCCTCGGCTACGTCTCCTGTTATCTTTGTTCCGTTTAAGGTTACGGTCTTATTTCCGTCCTTA
>JAZUIS010000088.1:0-34218 GCA_045642345.1 Lachnospiraceae bacterium | reverse complement strand
GATGCACGGGGCCCGGCAGAGGTTTCGCGTAGCGACAACCTCGATAGGGTGAACCCGGCGTGCAACGCCCGGGTTCAAGGAGCCTTCGGCTCCTTAAATCAAAAAGGGCTAAGCCTTTAGGCTTAACCCTTTTGATTTACTAATGCGGAAGATGGGACTTGAACCCACACGACATTGCTGTCACAAGATCCTTAGTCTTGCTCGTCTGCCAGTTCCGACACTTCCGCGTGTCTTTTCACGACCTTTATATATTATCAAAGTATCTTGCTTCCGTCAACAATATTTTAAGGATTTTTTATCTATATTTAATTTAAATACGAAAGTCCGTAAATATGGGGAGTTCACGGTTCCAATAGTACTATGGTACAGTAACCACTTTGTAGATATCGTATTATAATTATATGCAAATATATTGTTGCAAAATAACACTATATTGCTTGAGGAAAAATATTTTATGCTCTTTAATCGCACTACCACTTCAACTACCAAAGGTTTTAAGGTTGCGAGTCCGCAAGACATCCAGAGAATATCCAATAACTCTATTTCAGCGGAGGATGTTTTAAGGGCACTCACATCTAACTATAGCGGAACCTTTTATTTTAATCTCAAAACCGGCGAAATCGGTTTTTTAGACTTGTGCGATCGTATAGTCGACGCTTTGGGTCCTGAAATATCCAAACATAACCGCATTGACTCTTATGCCAGAATGTACGCCGAAAAATTCGTACATCCCGACTATGTCGATGAGTTTATTTCCGTTGTATCCGAAGTTAATTTGCGTAAAGTTATGGCCGATCACACTATGTACACATATCGCTATGTTGGATTTATCAATGATAAACCCAATTATTTTCTTGTGACCATCGCCCGTATAAGTGATAATCCCGATCATATTTTCGTAGGTTTTTCTGATATTAACGAACAGGTTCTGGCCGAAAAAGCAAGAACCGCAGCTTTAGAATCGGCCACTTCCGTTAAAAATGAATTCCTGATGAATATGTCCCACGAATTCCTTACTCCTCTTAATGCAATTAAGGGATTCACACAGATTGCACGTTCATGTTCCAATTCCCCCGAAGATATGAATTATTATCTTGATCAGGTGGATGCTTCTGCCAAGCTTATGTTAAACATGATACGTAATGTGTTGTCTTTGACCGAGTTAGCCCCCGGTACGGATGCCCTCAAAGAAGAAGTTTGTGATATTCAGGCAACCGTAAGAAGTTTTGAAAATATGTTTCGTACCGATGCTAAAGAGAAACATATTACATTCATTGTCGATATAAAAGGTGTCAAAATAAACCGCGTTCTAGTGGACGCTTCCTGTATGGACAGAATTGTTATGCAGCTTCTTAATAACGCCTTTAAGTTCACTCCCAACGGTGGAACCGTAATATTTTCAATCGCCCAGTCGGTAATCGACGAGCGTACCATTATGCACGAAATTCACGTCAAAGATAATGGAATCGGCATGTCCAAGGAATTCACAGATCAGATTTTTGATATCTTTTCAAAAGAAGAAACCACAACCCAAAGTGGAATTCCGGGTTGTGGCTTAGGTTTACCTATTGTCAAAAAAATTGTCGATATGCTCGGTGGCACCATCAGTGTTACAAGTAAGAAGGATTTCGGTACCGATTTCACCATCAAAGTTCCGATGAAGATTCCCGGTGCATCTTAATCTTCGTTTCAATCATTTTATCCTGTGCTTCTCTGTAAATATCTCTTGCAAAATTCGGGTCAATAGTCCAGGGCTTCATGACATATCCGTATGCTATGGACAAAGCGTATGCGTGATACTTATTAAAATACTCAACGGCCTTATCAAATTCAGACAGCATGGCATCCACCTGTTTAACAGGATTTGTTAATACTACTGCGAACTCATCTCCCCCCAGTCTGTAACATTCTCCGTATTCGTTGAATGTTCGTATAATACTTTCGGCTGCCGTCTTAACAAGCTTATCACCTGCCTGATGTCCTATAGTATCATTAGTTTCCTTTAGATTATTAATATCAAAGATAATAAGTGCCATGGCTTTTCCCGACATATTATCTTCACATAACGAAGTCATCTTCGTTTCAAAAGAAGTTCTGTTGGCAAGGTCCGTCATTACGTCGGTATATGCCAGTTTCTTATAAGTTTCGATAAACTTGGCCTCCTGAATGTTTGAAACCTGACGCCTAAAGAGTACCCATAAACCAAGGAAAAAGAATATAAGGAATCCAAAGCTGAAGGCCATGGCAGAATAGCCCATTGAAGGCGCTACTATGAACATTACAATCGCTGCAATCGCCCCGGATGCTATACATATAAGACCTACGCACAGTATTTTCTCGTCACTTCCCAATTTCCAGCTTCTGACAGCGAAAATTACACTCGAAATAACACCCAGAATCATAATTGCATGAGATACCGGGAGTAATACCATAGGGTCACAAATTCCTGTCAGGAAACAAATAATATTGACTGCCAAATCGATTAAACCAATAAGCCAGTATGTTCTGAAAATCCGTTTTCCCTTAGGAAGCACAATTGCACAGAATCCCGAGAACGGAACACCCATTGCCGCAAGACACATAAAGGAAGTAATACTTATCGGTCCTGCATCATCACTGATAAACTGTCCGATATTGGAATCGCACATTACCCATGTAAGTACCAAGGCTACGAAGAGACCAAAATTAAGAATTAAATCTATGTCTTTTAATGTATGACATTTAAGTTCATACAAAACAAGGCCGATGGAAACTATCAGTACCAGTATCATAAAGATACACATCATAATGGCAGCCATATTTTCTTTAAGTACCGATGCCTTAAGCTGGCCGATTGTACCAAATGCCGGCTGCTGTATATCCATATTAATACTGTAATAAGGTATAAAGTGTATAGATACCTTCTGACCTGCCATACTTGAATCAATCGGTATAATGAGTCTTACATTTCCCGTCATATTACCAATAGGAACAGAAGGAGTATCTGCATATGAAAAAACCTGTTTGTCGTTAACAAAAGCCTTAACATTACTGTATAGAGAATAAACCATTATTCCCCAGTCATCACCAATGTATTCAGGAATTCTTGCGGATATTACGTTAGTTCCCTTAGCCACTCCCTTAATATTAACCGGCAGTAAGGTCTTTTCGGTATTAACCGTCCACTCTACTTCCTGACCGTAATTGTCATCAATATTGATAATATTCTTCTCACCCTTACTGAATATAAAACAGTAATTGATTACCATTATCATGACAAAGAATACAATAACCGCAAAAGCCTTTGCTATTTTATTTTTATGTTCTAATATTTTATGAAGTATTTTCAACTCACAGTCCTACCTATTGAAAAGAAATAATATCATCCTTCGGCTTATTTGTTAATTCAACATTAATTGCCTTTAATACAGGGCCTTCACCTTCATAATCCACAAAGTATTCTTTTGATACCTTTGCCGTTACCTTAACCCATTGTCTGTCGGATAATCGGTCTGTATCTTTATATTCACAGGCGAATCCGAGAAATGCCATATCTTCGGCACAACAGGTCATTGCCATACGTCCGGGAATGAAATAGCCCTTGGGGAATTCTTCCGGCTTAAGAACCATTCCCGTAAACTTAACAGTCTTACCCACATATCTGTCCACATTATCAAGTGAATCTATATACCAGATTCCGTACCCCTGATTATCCAGTTCAATAATCGGAGCATTAAGATCAAAGGGCAGATCATCCTCAAAAATAGTATTTATCTCACCGTCTTTACCTTCAAAGATTATATCAGCGCTTTGATTTACAGCCTTAATATTTCTCTTGAAATTCGGCAGTTCGTCAATAACATCATCGCAACGATTAAATATAATCATTTCGGATTTGCGAACCATTTCCGCCAAAAGTGAGCGCATATTGGTGTAGTACATTGTGAAAGAACTTGCATCTATAGTAGTAATCTGCTGTTCCACACTGTAATGAAACGGCAATTTCATATCTTTGTAATTCCACATGCCGTTCCACTCTATAATTATCCTTTCAGGATTGAACTTCTTATCAAGTTCAAGGATTTTATCACTTGTAAAATCCTCCTCGTCCTCAATTACAACCATATCAGTTTTTGTTTTGGCAAGAAGCTGTTTGTCATATTCAACTTCACCTTCTTCGCAGACAATAAGCAATGTACGCCCCTTTGTTCTAAAATACGGTTGTGCAATGGTATAGTTTATAAATTCGGTTTTTCCGCTTTCCAGGAAACCATTAATAACAAATACCGGTTTCATTCTGCCACCTCTAAACATTTATTTCTTAAACAATACAGCTAAATTATCTTCATTAAGTTTTGAACCGATAACGCAAATCTTACCGGTTACATCAGGCTTTCCGTCACGGACATTAGACTCTTCCGGAACATAATCGAAGTATACCCAGCCGCCGTCAGAATTCTGAACCATACCTTTGGCTCTTAAGACTATTCCATACTTATCGGCATCATCAAGTTTACCAAGAATATCTTCAATATCCTTCTTAGTATATGTATCGGGAGTTTCAAATCCCCAGCTGGTGAACACCTCATCTGCATGATGATGGTGGTGATGATGCTCATGTTCATCGTGGTCATGGTGATGGTGCTCATGTTCATCGTGGTCATGGTCGTGATGATGGTGATCGTGGCAACCGCATGTACAGTTTTCATCATGCTCTTCATGGTCATGGTCGTGATGAAGTTCTTCCATCATCTCTTTTTCAAGGTCCTTGGCACCTTCGATAGTTTCAAGTATAACCGTTCCCTCAAGATCATCCCAGGGAGTCGTAACAATTGTAGCCTTGGAATTATGTTCTTTAATCAAATCCATGGCAACATCAAGTTTTTCCTTAGAAATATTCTGGGTACGGCTTAAAATAATCGTTCCGGCATGCTCAATCTGATTAACAAAGAACTCGCCGAAATTCTTAATGTACATTTTAGCCTTTGAAGCATCAACTACGGCAACCGCACTGTTAAGAATAACCTTGTCCTCATCGATTACGTCTTTAACCGCTTTCATAACATCCGACAGTTTGCCCACTCCCGAAGGCTCAATAAGAATTCTGTCAGGTGAGTACTTATCCATTACTTCCTTAAGGGAAGTTCCGAAATCACCCACCAGCGAACAGCATATGCAGCCCGAATTCATCTCTTTAATCTCTATACCGGCTTCCTTTAAGAAACCGCCATCGACACCTATTTCACCGAACTCGTTCTCAATAAGAACTACCTGTTCGTTATTCATAGCTTCTTTAAGAAGTTTTTTGATTAGTGTTGTCTTTCCGGCTCCCAAGAATCCCGAAAAGATATCAATTTTTGTCATTTAAAACACTTCCTTTCAATATATCTACTTAAGCTCTGAAGTACAGTGAGGGCAGCGTGTGGCTTCTATAGAAATCTGTTCCTTACAGAACGGGCATTCCTTAGTTGTGGCAGGAGCCTCTTCCTTTTTCTTCGAAAACTTATTTAGTGCCTTAATTAAGATAAATATAACCAGTGCTATTATTAGAAAATTGAGAATAGCCTGGATAAATGCACCATAGTTAATGCTGGCAGCATCTTCCGCATCCGATAACTTAATACAAAGGGAAGATAAATCAAATCCACCGGTAATTAGGGAAATAACCGGCATTAATAAATCGTTAACAAGTGATGTGACAATTGCGGTAAATGCGCTACCGATAATAACACCGACTGCCATATCCATAACATTGCCGCGGGCAATAAATTCTTTGAATTCTTTCATAAATGTTTTCATGTTTTTATTCTCCTATCAGTTTACACAGATACTGGAATTATAGCACAATTTCACCTGTGATTAAAGGATTTTGTAGAAGTAGCTGCTACCCACCTGACCCGCCTGTCCGTCTATACATTTTAGTACCAGTTCCGATAAAGTGGCAGGCAGCGGAGTATCCGGTTCATCCTTAAGACGAAGTGCGTGAATTTCATCAACCGACTTAGGATAAGCATCAAGATACTTAAGTATACCCTCATCCCGTGGTCTTCGGCATAGATCAAGCTTAGTAATTAAATTCTGATTTAATTTATTGCTATCCGGATGTTCTCTTCCCCATAGTCCTGCCAATTCTCTAAGAATATCCTCCGGGGATAACGCAATACCGGCACCCTGCCGCAACAACATATTGCAGCCGTCTGACAATCGGTCTGTTATTCTACCCGGCACAGCGTAAACATCCTTTCCCATCTTTAAAGCCAGTTCCACCGTAATTCCCGTACCGGACTTAAGTCTTGCCTCAACCACCAGTACTAAATCTGACAGTGCCGCCACTATTTTGTTTCTTTCGGGGAACAGCCGCTTCTGGGGCTGTGTTCCCGGAGGAAACGTGCTTATCACTCCGCCCTTTTCGCTAATGGCTTTATACAGTTTATAATTTGCATCCGGATAACATACATCTACCCCGGAACCAAGGATAGCATATGTTATTCCATTGGAATTAAGTGCCGCTCTTTGTGCTATTCCATCAACTCCGATTGCCATCCCGCTTATAATATTTACCCCCTCTTTAGCCAGAGCACTCCCGAAGGCATTGGCAATAAAGGTCCCATACTCCGTGCAGTTTCTTGCCCCGATAATTGCTACCGCAGGGACATCATCCTTAGGCAGTTCGCCAATACAGTACAAAGCGTATGGGGGTCTGTCCATATCCTTTAACCGCATTGGATAACACGCGTCATATATTGTGGTAAAGGTTATATTTTTTCCTGTAAGTTCTTTATATTCATCTGTCGGATCCGACTCACATGCGAACCTTATCACATCCGCCTTAACAGTTTCTTTATTCTTCCCTCTTGCAATAATATCAAGTACTTTTCCATCCCCTCGGCAGCATGCCTCATATACTTCTTTTTCATTTGAATATTCCTCAAGCAGTTTGTATATGGTTGCATCCCCTATATTGGGAATTCTGTGTAACCAGTATCTGTATTCATTCATACCCTTCATCTCCCTATCTGATTAATCCCATTTGCGTTCTGTAACACACAGCCTCCGTAAGATGTTTCTCCTTTATATCTTTGCTTCCCTCAATATCCGCAATTGTTCGAGCCACCTTTAAGGTTCTGTGATATGCTCTTGCCGACAAATCAAGTTTGGTACAAATATCCTCAAAAAGCGTCTTCTCCCTACTGCCAAGATGGCAAAATTCCTTTATTTTATCAGGTGTCAGTTCTGAATTACATATGATATTTAATCCCTTATAACGTTCTTCCTGGATTTTACGTGCTGCAAGTACCTGTTCTTTCATTACCGCACTTGATATGGAATCATCCGAATTATTGAGGGTCTTAATATTTACCTTTTCGGCCCGAAGACAAATATCAATTCTGTCCAGAATAGGACCCGAAATATGGCTAATATAATGTTTAATAGCTACAGGTGAACAATTACATTTATTAAAATCCGGATAGTATCCGCAGGGGCATGGGTTCATTGCCGCAACCAGCATAATGTCGGCAGGATATGTAAATGATCCGGCAGCCCTTGAAATATTAATGTTTTTTTCTTCAAGAGGTTCACGCAGCATGTCTATTGCCGTCCGCATAAATTCCGGCAATTCATCCAAAAACAGGACTCCCTTATGGGCAAGAGACACCGCTCCCGGGCGTGGCACGCCGCCCCCTCCCGCCATGGATTGCGGAGTCATTGTATGATGAGGGGCCACAAAAGGGCGTTCACATATAAGAGGTGTATTTGCGCTTAATTTCCCTGCTATACTGTATATCGATGTGACATCCATACGTTCATTCTGCGACAAAGGCGGAAGAATCGATGGGATTCTACGGGCGATCATTGTCTTTCCTGTGCCCGGCGGTCCCATAATAAGTAGATGATGTGCTCCCGCAGCTCCAATAAGGGCACCCCTTTTAAGGCTCTCCTGACCCACAACATCCGCAAAATCAAGATTATTGCGTAAAGACATTTTCGAAAGGTCGCACACCGCCGGTCCAATTATGGAATCCTTATCTTCGGAATTAATATATTCGATAGCTGTAGACAAATTATCAATGCCTATTACCTTTATGCCCTCTATTAGCGACGCTTCATTTACATTAGCCTTGGGAACCAGCGCTGTTTCAATACCGTTTTTCCTGCCTTCCCATACTATCGGCATTACACCGTTTACGGAATTAATGCTTCCGTTAAGTCCTATCTCTCCTATTACAAGGGTTTTCTCCAGGGCTTTTGGGTCTATCTTTTGCATTGCCATAAGCAGTCCCAATGCAATGGGAAAATCAAATCCTGTCCCCTGCTTCTTAATATCTCCCGGAGACAGGTTTACCGCCACGTGCATAGGCGGAACATTTATTTTCATGTTTTTTAGAGCGATACGTACCCTCTCTGCCGATTCTTTTACTTCTCCCGAAAGGGAGCCGACCATAGCAAAGCAAGGAAGGCCTGATGAAACATCAACCTCCACCTTAATCAAGTGCGCATTAAGCCCCCAAACGGTTCCCGATACAATTGAACTAAACAAAAGTACCTCCTTTCGTTAACTAAAAAATACAAATATGAAAATTAAGTGAAAAATAGGCGATATGCCTGAAAAAAATAGAATTGTTTCTCTTAGGTATGGAAGATAATATAGCAAACAGTCTATATCTTTGTCAAGAAAAAAGCACCGCAAAAATGCGGTGCTTAATATCAGAATAATTTACATCAGTTTGTTTTCCATTCCGTCAGGATCAACAGCAAACTGAACTGCCATATCACGGTCAATCTTACCCATCATATAAAGCTGCTGAATAGCTTCATCCATAACCATCATACCCATCTTACGGTTGGTCTGCATTACACTCATCAACTGATGTGACTTACCTTCACGAATGAGGTTACGTACAGCATGGTTGGCATGCAATACTTCAAATGCCGCAACTCGTCCGGAACCGTCGGCAAGCGGAATAAGCTGCTGAGAAATAACTGCCTCAAGTACGTTAGCAAACTGAACACGAATCTGTTGCTGCTGATGAGGCGGGAATACGTCGATTACACGGTCAACAGTGCTGGCAGCGCCGATAGTATGTAATGTTGAAAGAACCAAGTGTCCTGTTTCAGCTGCCGTAATAGCTACCGAAATTGTCTCAAAGTCACGCATTTCTCCTACAAGAATAACATCCGGGTCTTCACGAAGAGCAGCTCTTAAAGCATTTGCGTAATTCTGAGAATCAATACCGATTTCTCTTTGGTTAACGATTGACTTGCTGTGCTGGTGCAGGTACTCGATAGGATCCTCAAGGGTAATAATATGAGCATCTCTGTTTTTATTAATCTTATCAATTATAGCAGCAAGAGTAGTCGACTTACCTGAACCGGTAGGTCCGGTAACAAGGATAAGTCCTCTCTTACGTGTATACAAATCAATTACAGAGGGCGGAACACCCAAAGAATTAGGATCCGGAACTTCCGTACCTACGAGACGGAATGCCAAAGCAGCCGAACCTCTCTGATAGAAAGCATTAACACGGTAACGTCCCACATTACTGATAGAAAAAGACATATCGTATTCGCCCTTATCCTTAAAAGTAGCAAGCTGACGTTCATCCATAATTTCCTGAACATAGCCCATTGTATCGTTAGGCATAAGACGATCATAATCTAATGTGATTAAGTGACCGTTAACACGCATCTTAGGCGGAACACCAACGGTGATATGTACATCGGATGCTCCATTTTGTTTAGCAATAGTAAGTAATTCTTCAAGTCTTGGTATAGCCATTGTCAACCTCCGTAGCTCTTTAACATTTCAGTATCCACAACATGCCTGTTGTCCATTGTTTTCATAATATCAACAATTTCGATATCCCCGAAGGTTGAACGATTCGACAGGTCAATAATCTCATTTCGCTCAAAGGAAAGAACCATAGGTCTGAATAAATCAGATCTGTTTTCCGTTAAAACGAGAGCTTTTGAACCGGTACTAAGTTCAACACAGACTCCCGGAACCAATACATTAATTGAATCCACGAGACTCATTACTACACTCTTTTCATATATACCCGGTTTATCAAGAAGGAACTTAATGGTTGCAAGTTCGGATTCAGGGATCCTGTCGGCATTCATTGCGGTCATTTCATCGAATTTGTCTGCAACGGCAAGTATTTTACCGCCTTCCATAAGTTTAACATTCTGTTCGATAGTTCCGGTTTCAAGTCCTTCGGCTATCGTATCAGCCTGGAATACATATCTTTTAACATTAGGATTTGATGAGAAGAGTTTCTCAATTACATCAACATGGATATTGCCTCGCATCAAAGCTGCAGAAACAACATCAAGTCTGTCCTCGACTTTAATATTGAGCTTATTGCACATCATAGCAGCCAGAATTGCCACATTAAGTGCATGCTTATACTTAGCATCCTCTTCGCTTCGAAGATTCTGATTAAAATTAATTTTAGTTTCAAGATGGCCATAGCTCTTGATTATATTAGAAACAATAATCTGCAGTTTAGCCGTTTTGCCCTGGGTACGAATTCTTTCGACTTCATCCATCAGGCTAAATACGTTTACTGTCTGGAAACGTTCAAACTCAATATCCTCCTCCGTCATAGGCGGGCAGGGTTCAGCCGGTTCCAGGATGAATAATCCGATAAGTCCAAAATTCTTGATACTGTCAATTCCGGGCCCCGTAATCTTAGAATCACGTTCAAAAAGCAAGACGCCGTTTTTATTGTAGATAGGCCTTGCCAGTCGCATTCCCGGTCTTAATTCTTCAATTTTCTTAAACTGCATATACGCAATCCCCCAAATAAAAAATCAAAAAATACCTATCAATAATTTTACTTCCTTTTTAGCATAATTACAACAAAATTCGCATATTGTCAGTCAATTTACATGCAATCAGTCAAATAAAAACTCCGACAAAACAACATTAGATACATTAACCCCTTCATCAGTTAACATAATTCTACTATTATCGTAAACCATAATCAGCCCGAGTTTTTTATATTTTTGCACAACCTCCCAATATTCCTTAGGGAATTCGCAACCAAAATACTCCTCGAACTCGGCAACAGTAACACCTTTACTCATTCTAAGGCCCAAAAACATATACTCTTCCATTTGGGATTTAATCGATAGCACTTCGTCTTCAAAATGTATAAACTCTTCATCGATATAATTTTGCAAATAGGGAGTGTTCTTCCAGCGAACATTCTCCACCATAGACGATGCGCCAAGGCCTAAGCCCACATAATTACCGCGATTCCAATAAACTTTGTTATGATAACACTCATATCCATCAAGGGCATAATTTGATATTTCGTATCTGTTATATCCGTATTGACTAAGAATCTGCTTGGTCATGACATACATATACCGTTCGTCATCTTCGTTCGGAAGATTAAGTTTCATAGTCGCATAAGGCGTGTTTTCTTCAATTATCAAGCTGTATGCGGAAATATGGGTGGGTTTGGGGTCCAGATTGCACACATACTCAAGAGTATTCTTATAAGACTCCGTCGTCTGGTTATTGATTGCACTCATAATATCCACATTGCAGTTATTAAAGCCTTTACGGTGAACCATTTCCCACAGTTTTTCAAAATCAGTTACCTTGTGGATTCTTCCGAGCAACCTTAATTCCTCGTCGTTAGCCGACTGAAGTCCTATGCTCAGTCTATTGATTCCCGCCTTTGCATATTCATCAAGTTTTCCATCATTTTCACTAATAGTTCCCGGATTTATTTCTATAGTTGTCTCGCAGGAAGGCGAAACATCGTAATGAGTGTATATTGCTTCGAGAATTTTTGATATATGTCCTGCCGGCAATATACTTGGAGTGCCGCCGCCGAAAAATATGGATTCCACTTCATATTCGAAATAATCCACGCTACGATATATTATTTCCTTAACGAGTGAATTAACATAGGTTTCATATACTTCTTCCGTGGCAGAAAAAGAAAGGAAGTCGCAATATAAGCACTTCCTTACACAAAACGGTATGTGAATGTAAATACTAATCTTCATCCAGTTTCAATACAGACATAAACGCATTCTGAGGTATTTCGACATTACCGAACTGCCTCATACGTTTCTTTCCTTCTTTCTGCTTCTCAAGAAGCTTCTTCTTACGCGTAATATCACCGCCGTAACACTTGGCAAGCACGTCTTTTCTAAGAGCCTTAACAGTTTCTCTTGCAATTACCTTACCGCCTACACAAGCTTGAATCGGTACTTCAAATAAATGTCTGGGAATTTCATCCTTAAGTTTCTCACACATCTTACGTCCGCGTTCATAAGCACCTTCTTTATGTACAATAAACGAAAGTGCATCAACCTCTTCTTTGTTAATGAGAATATCAAGCTTAACAAGTTCCGACTTTTCATATCCTTTTAACTCATAATCAAAAGAAGCATAGCCCCGGGATTTTGACTTGAGCGCATCAAAGAAATCATAGATTATTTCATTAAGAGGAAGTTCATACTTAAGGAGAGCTCTTGTTGTCTCCATGTACTCCATTCCCAGATATCTTCCGCGACGCTGCTGGCATAATTCCATAATGGGACCGATAAATTCGGTAGTAACCATTATCTCTGCGGAAACCACAGGCTCCTCCATATAATCAATCTGAGATGGGTCCGGTAAGTTACTGGGATTTGTCAAGTCAATCACTTCGCCATCTGTTTTGTGAATTTTGTAAATTACACCCGGAGCTGTCGTAACAAGATCAAGATTATATTCTCTTTCCAGACGCTCCTGAATTATTTCAAGATGAAGCAATCCCAAAAATCCGCATCTAAATCCAAATCCCAACGCAATAGAAGTTTCCGGTTCATATGTTAAAGATGCATCATTTAGCTGAAGTTTTTCCAACGCATCGCGTAAATCCGGATACTTGGCACCGTCTGCCGGATACATACCGCAATATACCATGGATTGAACCTTCTTATATCCCGGAAGAGCTTCTTCACAGGGATTATTATTATCCGTTACGGTATCACCCACTGCCGTATCCTGAACATTCTTAATAGAGGCGGTAATGTAACCTACCATTCCCGCACATAATTCCTCGCAGGGAATGAATTGTCCCGCACCGAAGGTTCCAACCTCAACAACATCAGCCACCGCTCCGGTTGCCATCATTCTAATCTGGGTCCCCTTAGACACCCTTCCGTCGAATATACGGCAGAATATGATTACGCCCTTATAGGAATCATACAGGGAATCAAAAATAAGAGCCTTAAAGGGCTTATTATAATCACCTGTCGGAGCAGGAATCTTATTAACAATAGCCTCAAGCACTTCGTCAATTCCGATTCCGTTCTTGGCCGAAATCAAAGGAGCGTCCTGGGCCTCAAGGCCTATCACATCCTCAATTTCATTCTTAACCCGTTCCGGTTCTGCCGAAGGAAGGTCAATTTTATTAATTACAGGAAAGACTTCAAGATTATGATCCAGTGCAAGATAAACATTGGCCAGGGTCTGCGCCTCTATTCCCTGGGCAGCATCCACTACCAAAATAGCCCCATCACATGCAGCAAGTGACCTTGATACCTCATAATTAAAATCAACGTGACCGGGAGTGTCTATAAGATTAAGAATATACTCATTTCCATCCTTAGCTTTGTAGACAGTACGAACGGTTTGAGCCTTAATCGTAATACCGCGTTCACGTTCCAAATCCATATTATCAAGAACCTGTGCCTGCATTTCACGGCTTGTAAGCAAACCTGTCTGTTCAATAATTCTGTCGGCCAGAGTACTCTTACCGTGATCTATATGAGCAACTATACAGAAGTTGCGGATTTTGGACATATCTGTTCTTTCCATTAATGATACCTACTTAAATCAAACAATTATTATCTGTAATATGTACAAGAAAACCGCTTCGTATGACGGTACAAAGCGGTTTAAATTCATTCATTCTATCTATAAAATTTCTTAAGCTTAAGCCATTTTATTAACAGCTGCAGCTAAACGAGAAACCTTTCTAGAAGCTGTATTCTTATGATAAACGCCCTTTGAACAAGCCTTGTCAATGATAGCTGTTGCAGCGGTCAATGCTTCCTGAGCTGCAGTCTTATCATTAGCTTCGATAGCAGCATTAACTTTCTTAACTGCAGTCTTAACACCTGTCTTGATAGCCTTATTCTTTTCTGCGTTTCTAGCAGCAACTAAAACTCTCTTCTTAGCAGATTTAATATTAGCCATGAGTTCACCTCCTATAAAATCATCCGTATCAGTGTTTCATTAAAGCCGGAGACACGGACGTTTTAATGTAAACACACGCATATTATTGTAGTCATGAGTTAACCCCTTGTCAAGCAAAATAACGGGATTTATTCATATTTTTTCTTTTTTGCAACCATTTGCTTTTTAATAAGGCTTATTATATCCGGAATCGTAAGTGTAGTTTCCTCATCGATACATACATAATCACTAAATATATTAATCTTATAGGGCAGTTTCTTTTCCAGTGACTGGTTCTCTGTTATAGTTTCAACCGTAGCGCATATCTGATCCGCATACATTGAATTATTGTTTTCACATATTAATACAAACCTGTCGTCACTAAAAGCATACGCTTTGCAGGAATAAGACATGCATACATCAGCCATAACCTCCGACAAAATAGCGCTAATGATTTCCTTTTCACCACTTCCGAATTCAGCATAAATATCTTCACGACCTTCAACATCAAAAGTCATTATGCTCCAGCCGATTTTGTCCGATATGAGAGAATCTATATCGCGTATCATCTGACGGCGATTAGGTAAGCCTGTGGCTTTATCCTCCAAAATAAGCGAACTATTAAGGGAAATATACAAATATATGGAAGCTGCGCCAAGCCCTGTTATGGTAAAGAAACTAAAGGGATAAATTACCTGGAAAATACCGAATCCGAAATGTATAATCGGAAATACTAAAAACGGCTTAATTTTGTCACGATTTGCATATTCTTCCTTTGACCAGAAATTTACAATCGCAACACCTAAAAGCAAGGCAAGCGGAGTAAAACAGAACACCGCCCAAAAATAAGAAAGAGTTCCGTAAGAAATCTGTCCCTCTTCCATGCATACGAACAATTTGCTTCCCTTAAATCCGATTTCACAAACGAAGAAAATAACCCCGACAATAGCGATTGCAAAGAGAATTGCATTGGCCAGAAATGACAGTTTTTGCATAAAAGCGAAGGCAACCATGCACCAGATAATTCCCGACAATAATACCGTAAAATTATAAATAATATCAATCACATAAAGCATATCATAGGTTACCTTCAGGTACCCCATTCCTACCATTCCATAGGTAAGCTCTACGATTGTAAAAATGAATTCCTCCGCAAATGCAACCTTAATAAGCCTATACTGCCTACGACTTAATCCGTTAGGTGTAAGCGTAAAAAATACATAAGTAAAAGTTACTAATAACATTAGTGGTATATCAAGAATATATACAATGCTATTTATCACCTGATGCCTCCGACATAAAGTTTTAGTATATCCTCAAGATGTTCCGGATGTACGGGTTTGGCAAGATAATCCGCAAAACCTGCTTCAATATACATTTTACTTATTCCCGCCACGGCATTTGCCGTAAGGGCCACGAAAGGAGTATCGGCATTTAACGGATCTGTGCCAAGACCCTTCATCTGTTTCATTGTTTCTATTCCGTCCATTTCAGGCATCATATGATCCATGAAAATAACGTCATACTTTTTGTGCATGCCAAGTTCGACTGCTTCTTTACCGCTAAGTGCCGTATCAATCTGAACCTTGGTGCGTTTAAGAAGACCTACAAACACCTTGATGTTCAAAGCATTATCATCCACAACCAAAACCTTGGCATTCGGCGCTTCAAAGAACTCATTCTTACGGCGCATGCGACCGACATTATCAGACGCCATAGATATAGGCGTTTCATCCACTATAGGTAGTTTAAGATTAAATGAAAAAACAGAGCCCTTGCCGTATTCACTTTCAACCACGAGTTCGGAATTCATCATTGAAAGGAACGCATTTACAATCGTAATACCCAGTCCCGAACCTTCAATGAATCTGTTCTTTTCTTCATCAAAACGTACAAACTTATCATTAAGTTTCTTAAGGTCTTCGGGCTTAATTCCTATTCCTGTATCCTTGACGGCAAAATGAAGAATCTCATCCTTGCCTACTCTTTGTCCCGATATGCTGAATTCAACAGAACCTTCATGGGTATACTTGGCTGCATTCGTAAGGAGATTAATCAATATCTGCGTAATACGAACGTCGTCGCCTGTGTAAACAGAGGGCATCGTTTCTTCAACGCTTACCGTGAAGTTAAGTCCTTTGTTACTCATATGGGTATTAATCATATTTTTAACATTGGATATTAACTCTTTAACAGAGAAGTCCACATTAAGAAGTTCCATACGGCCTTCTTCAATCTTGGAAATATCAAGGATATCATTAACAAGTGAAAGAAGAACATTACCGCTGTTCTTAATATCACGCGCATATTCCTTAATTTTATTTTCGTTACTTTCTCTAAGAATCATCTCATCGATACCAAGAACCGCATTAATAGGAGTTCTTATTTCATGAGACATATTTGAAAGGAAGGATGATTTAGCTCTTGTTGCAATCTTTGCCTCCTTATGTTTAGCTTCGACAATTTCAAGAAGGTCATCCAGGCTTCGCTCGTGTTCCTGGTTTTCCTCGTTCATCTGAATGATACCCTTTACAATAATCTGGCTGATCCAGTCTGCCGCAGCAAGGGCCAGCATTACCGATGGAATGGCTCTATAACTAAGGTCAAACTGTGGGGAAATATCCTTTGGCAGGGCAAATGTTGCAAAAAATACAATTGCTTCCACAACAGCCTGGAAGTGGATTATTCCCGTATTGATAAATGACACCACAACAAGCCACATCAGCATCTGGGACAGCAGTCCGATAGATGACGTTCCGATAAGCAGCTGCATCCAAAAAACAAACAGGTTACAAAATACTATGTACACCAGTTCAAAAACAATTGAAGGAACAGTATCGCTGACAATGGTAAATGCCATTACCAGAATACCTATCCACCAACTCATAACACCGCCCCAGATAAAGGCCGTGTTTGCCTCCGGAATCATTCCGGCTTCTACCAAAAAGAATATACCGAACGCAATATATGCAGTTATTCCAAGAAGATGTCCTCTTTGTCTTAATTCTCGCATCTTACTTCCAATCCTTTAGGCACTACAAAAGGTAATGCCTGCTTTTCTATCTTAACAGTCCATTCGAACTGCGGTTCTTGAATTTCCCCGTCCAAATCCACCTCGAATTTAGCTCCGTCTCTTCGTCTTATGGTTATTTCTTTGTCCACCAGAGCTTCATAATCAAGATATGTTTTCCTGTCTGGCTTTGATATCTGCAAGCCGTGTAAAGTCTTAAACAGACCTCTTCTTGAAATGAACTTCTTAAAACAGAAGAACCCCTTGCCGTCCATATAATTCATATCAAGATCACAGTAAAGAATGCCTCCCAGCAAGCCACCGTTTCCAAAGAACACCTCGGCAAATCTTCCGATTTGGATTTGTCCGTCTATTTCAATTTCAAGATCAATGGGTTTGCAAAACAGAACCGATATAATAGTAGCCAGATTATACGGAACGTCTCGTCCGAAAATAGACAAGGGACGGAATTCTTCCGTCTTACGAATTTGCAAAGAATCAAGTCCAAGGCTGAATGTATTAAGCGCCACGCCATGATTGGTTTTGATGTAATCAATATTAACCACGTCACCGTCAATCAAAGCATCAATATCATTAAACAGTTCTTCCTGCTTACCAAAAGCTTCCAAAAAGTCATTAGTCAAGCCGTTAGGGAAAAAAGCAAGTTCTATCTTGCTAAAATCAGAAATACCGTTAAGAATATTGCAAAACGTACCCGAGCCTCCACAACTGTAGATACGTATCTTTTCGCCCTCAAATAAAGAGATAACCTCTCTTACAAGTTCTGTCTCGGTACGAGACTTTCGTGTATGCAAAATGTAATAGTTGATATCAATTCGTGACGCCAAATGATTACGCAGTTCAGCCGAAAATGAAGAATTGCCAGCATGTGAATTGATGATAAAAATATGAATCATCCGATACCCTCTACACTCAACTATATCTATCGTTACATTCTACTAAAATCAACGTATCACAGGTGTTAATGATTTACAAGATTAAAGTACGTTATTCCCACGAAATCACCTGCGTCGTTTCCTGCAAGTAACATTCCCAAAAGCCTGCCATTTGAATCAAATATCGGGCTTCCGCTCATACCTTCCGTCACCTTGTCGGAAATTCCGTGTAACATATGCTTATCAAAAGCATATACATATTCGTTCATAGATGTTATTTTGCCATTAACAAATAATATTATACCATTTTTTTGAAACAAATCATACATTATACATTTATCCGTGTAATCATTGGATAAATAGGATGGTTCATCTACAAACGCATCTGTTGTTATGTCAACCTCTTTAATACTATTCAGAGTTTTATTATCTATACTTTCAACGGGCACGCTGAGAATGCCTATATCATTATTGTCGTCAAGGCTGCACATAAGAGCATGAGCACTGCTGCCATTTGCAAATTCCACATATGAATTCTTATCATACCCTTCAAGCACATGTGCTGCCGTGGCAATAAGCACCTCATCCTCACTAATGCCGTATACCATACCCGAGCCGTATCCTTCGCCGGTATATATCCGAACGCAGGCATTAACATTATTATCCGGAATAAAAAACAAAGCCCATCCAAGTACTATAATCGCTGCCGTAGCAGCAATTATAAATACTATAAATTTGGCTTTGTTTATATTAATTCGCATAATTTTAAATTGATGAGTGGAACTGTAAGCCGGGTTCTGTCTAGAGTGATCATCTATCTAGTACTATCGTCGCCAATAGTCTCAAGCATCCTACCTGAAAGCTAAGCGGGCCGCCTCATCGCTTTACGCTTGGATTTGCTTCGAATGGAGTTTACATATGCCGTACCTGTTACCAGGGACGCGGTGGTCTCTTACACCGCCTTTTCACCCTTACCCAACGACCTGTCCGAAGACAGACATGCATGCATGTATCGGGCGGTTGTTTTCTGTTGCACTTGTCCTGGAGTCACCTCCGCCAGACGTTATCTGGCATTCTGCCCTATGAAGCCCGGACTTTCCTCTCGCGCTATGCGCCAGCGATCACTTATTCCACTCAATAATTATTTATGAATAACTGTAATTAGTTATTCTTAAGTTCGTTAAATGTTTTCTTGGCTTCTTCAAAGCCGGCCTTTGCACCGGCAGCCGATGCTTTAGCAACACCTGCGCCTGTCTTTGCAACATCCTTGGCAAAATCCTTAGCTGCATCAATTGCAACATCCGCTACCTTGCCAACAGCAACCTTTGCATCCTTCAATGCATCTGTAGCTGCCTTGCTGCGTGCCTCCTTAGTTGAATTCTTCTCGGCAATTGCAGCCTGCGCTGCTGCAAGACGAGCAATAGGAACTCTAAAGGGTGAACATGATACATAATCAAGGCCAATCTTATGGCAATATTCAACGGAAGCAGGATCACCGCCGTGCTCACCGCAAATACCGATATGAAGATCAGGATTAACAGGCTTACCAAGATTGATAGCCATCTCCATAAGTTTACCAACACCGTTCTGATCCAGTTTAGCAAAAGGATCATTCTCAAAAATCTTATTGTCATAGTAAGCATTTAAGAACTTACCTGCATCATCTCTTGAGAAACCGAATGTCATCTGTGTCAAATCGTTGGTACCGAAGCAAAAGAAATCAGCTTCCTTTGCAATCTCATCGGCTGTAAGTGCAGCTCTTGGAATTTCAATCATGGTACCTACTTCATAACATAATTCAACGCCTGCATTTGCAATTTCTTCTTCGGCTGTATTAACAACAAGCTTCTTAATCATTGCAAGTTCCTTAGTTTCACAAATAAGAGGAATCATAATTTCAGGCTTAACAGACCAGTCGGAATGTTTCTTCTGAACGTTAATTGCTGCTCTTATTACTGCCTTAGTCTGCATAACTGCGATTTCCGGATAAGTAGCCGCAAGACGGCATCCTCTGTGACCCATCATAGGATTGAATTCATGAAGCGAATCAATCATAGTCTTTATTTCTTCAACAGACTTATTCTTGGCTTCGGCAAGTTTCTTAATATCAGCTTCTTCTGTAGGAACGAACTCATGAAGCGGAGGATCCAGGAATCTGATTGTAACCGGGCATCCTTCCAAAGCTTCGTATAACTGTTCGAAATCGCTCTGCTGATAAGGAAGAATCTTATTTAAAGCTTCTTCTCTTTCTTCTGCTGTATCCGAGCAAATCATTTCTCTGAATGCTGCAATTCTGTCAGCTTCGAAGAACATATGCTCTGTACGGCAAAGGCCGATACCTTCTGCACCCAGCTCTCTTGCTTTCTTAGCGTCCGCAGGAGTATCTGCGTTGGTTCTGACCTTTAATACTCTGTACTTGTCGGCCCAGGCCATTACCCTGCCGAACTCACCTGCTATCTTGGCATCTACGGTAGGAATAATTCCCGCATAAATGTTACCTGTAGTTCCGTCAATACTGATTTCGGAACCTTCCGTAAATGTAGTACCTGCCAATGTAAACTTCTTGTTTTCTTCGTCCATGGCAATATCGCCGCAGCCTGAAACACAACATGTTCCCATACCACGTGCAACTACTGCTGCATGAGAGGTCATACCGCCTCTTACTGTCAAAATACCCTGAGCCACCTTCATACCTGTAATGTCTTCGGGAGAAGTTTCAAGTCTGACAAGAACTACCTTTTCGCCCTTAGCAGCCCAAGTTTCTGCATCTTCTGCAGTAAATACAACCTTACCGCAGGCAGCACCGGGAGAAGCTCCAAGTCCCTTGCCCAACGGTGTTGCGTTCTTAATAGCATCCATGTCGAACTGAGGATGAAGTAATGTATCAAGGTTACGGGGATCAATCATGGCTACAGCTTCAGCTTCGCTCTTATGTCCTTCGTCTACCAAATCACATGCTATTTTTAATGCTGCGGGAGCAGTTCTCTTACCGTTACGGCACTGAAGCATGTATAATTTTTCGTTTTCAACGGTAAACTCCATATCCTGCATATCATGATAATGATTCTCAAGAATTTCGCATACCTTAATGAATTCCGAATAAGCCTGAGGGAATTCCTGCTCCATCTGAGCAATCGGCATAGGTGTACGAACACCTGCAACCACGTCTTCGCCCTGAGCGTTCTTTAAGAACTCACCCATAAGCTTTTTTTCGCCCGTAGCAGGATCACGTGTGAATGCAACACCTGTACCCGACTTATCGTTTAAGTTACCGAATACCATAGGCATAACGTTAACTGCCGTACCCCATGAATAAGGGATATCATTGTCTCTTCTGTATACGTTGGCACGAGGATTGTCCCATGACTTAAATACAGCTTCGATAGCAAGCTTAAGCTGTACAACAGGGTCTGAAGGGAAGTCCTCACCAAGCTGATTCTTATACTCAGCCTTAAACTGTTCTGCCAATGTCTTTAAATCTTCCGCAGATAAATCAACATCGTACTGAACGCCCTTTGCTTCCTTCATCTTGTCAATGAGCTGTTCGAAATATTTCTTACCTACTTCCATAACAACATCAGAGAACATCTGGATGAATCTTCTGTATGAATCGTATACGAATCTTTCGAATTTGGAATCCGGATTACCGGCTATCATAGCAGCTACTACATCATCATTAAGTCCCAGATTCAAAATTGTATCCATCATGCCGGGCATTGAAGCTCTGGCACCGGAACGAACAGAAACCAATAAAGGATTCTTTAAGTCACCAAATTTCTTTCCATTAACCTCTTCCATCATGGCAACACCGTCCATGACCTGAGTCATAATTTCGTCGTTAATTTTGCGGCCATCTTCATAATACTGGGTACATGCCTCGGTAGTAATAGTAAATCCCTGTGGAACGGGAAGTCCGATGTTGGACATTTCTGCTAAGTTGGCACCTTTACCACCTAACAGATTTCGCATGTTGGCATTACCCTCTTTGAAAGAATAAACCCACTTGTTCATAAAAATACTCCTTTTTCCCATAAATTAATAACGTTAAGACGCTATGAGCCATTATACCACATCCCAGGTACTTTGGCACCATTTTTTATGCTATTTTGTATCAATTGTGCTTGTTTTCGGCACAATTTTATGTATAATCATTAAGGATACACTATATATAATGTATATCTTTGGACAAAGATATACTTCTCATAGCAAGAAAGGATTTACTATGATAAGCGCAAACAATGTAACACTTCGAATCGGCAAAAAGGCTCTTTTCGAGGATGTAAATATTAAATTCACGGAAGGTAACTGTTATGGAATTATCGGTGCAAACGGTGCCGGAAAGTCAACTTTCCTTAAGATTCTGTCAGGTAATCTTGATACAACAAACGGTGATATTGCAATAACACCGGGACAGCGTCTTTCAGTTCTTGAACAGGACCACTTCAAATATGATGAATTTCCCGTAATGGACGTTGTTATCATGGGAAATCAAAGACTCTACGACATCATGAAAGAAAAAGATGCCATTTACATGAAGGAAGATTTTTCGGACGAAGACGGTGTTAAAGCTGCAGAGCTTGAGGCCGAGTTTGCCGAAATGGACGGATGGGAAGCCGAAAGTAACGCAGCAATGCTTCTTAACGGCCTTGGTATCGTCACCGACCTTCATTATTCAACCATGAAAGACTTAAACGGTAACGAAAAGGTCAAGGTTCTTCTTGCAAGAGCCCTTTTCGGTAATCCCGACATTCTACTTTTGGACGAGCCTACCAACCATCTTGATTTGGATGCTATTGCATGGCTCGAAGAATTCCTTATTAACTTCGAAAACACTGTCATCGTTGTAAGCCATGACAGATATTTCCTTAACAAGGTATGTACTCATACCTGTGATATCGATTACGGTAAGATTCAGCTTTATGCCGGCAACTACGATTTCTGGTACGAATCAAGCCAGCTTCTTATTAAGCAGATGAAGGAAGCTAACAAGAAAAAGGAAGAAAAGATTAAGGAATTGCAGGAATTCATTTCAAGATTCTCTGCCAATGCCTCAAAGTCAAAGCAGGCTACTTCCCGTAAGAGAGCTCTTGAAAAGATTGAGCTTGACACAATTAAGCCCTCTTCACGTAAATATCCTTACATTGACTTTAGACCCGACAGAGAAATCGGTAATGAAGTTTTAAGCGTCGAAGGCATCACCAAGACAATCGACGGTGTCAAAGTTCTCGACAACATTACATTCAATGTGGGACATGATGACAAGATAGCATTTGTGGGCGGCAACGAACTTGCAAAGACTACTCTTTTCCAAATCCTTGCAGGTGAATTGGAACCTGATTCAGGTACATACAAGTGGGGTGTTACAACCTCCCAGGCATATTTCCCCAAGGATTCAAACAAGGAATTTGATAACGATTACACTATTACCGACTGGTTAACAGGATATTCTCCTGTTAAAGATATAACTTATGTAAGAGGTTTCCTGGGTCGTATGCTTTTTGCCGGTGAAGACGGCGTCAAAAAGGTTAAAGTACTTTCCGGAGGTGAAAAGGTAAGATGTCTTCTTTCAAAGATGATGATTTCAGGTGCCAACTGCCTCATATTTGACGAGCCTACCAACCACCTTGATATGGAATCGATTTCATCCCTTAACTC
Organism: Lachnospiraceae bacterium; assembly: GCA_045642345.1. Lineage (GTDB taxonomy): Bacteria > Bacillota > Clostridia > Lachnospirales > Lachnospiraceae > JAILLW01. The sequence goes on along the minus strand of JAZUIS010000088.1, from coordinate 10,487 downwards.
CGGAATGATTAAATTCCCCGGCGTTATTCTCTTTAGTTGTCGTGACCACCAGTGCGTACAGACAACAGCCAATCGTATCATCGAGCTTTTGCCCGACGGTCACATGATTGACAAAATCACAACTTACGACGAATACCTTGAGTCTGATGAAATGGCTCGTAAGAGAACCATTTACACCAAGACCGAAGACGATGAGGATTAATGAATTCTATCGATTTGCATACTCACTCAACTGCATCAGACGGTACCCTTACACCCACCGAGCTGGTACACTATGCCGCTTCAAAGGGCTTACGTGCCATAGCACTTACCGATCATGATACTACGGACGGTACTAAAGAAGCCCTTGCTGCTGCCGAAGAGTTGTCAAATGACGGAATTAATATTGAAGTTATTCCCGGTATCGAATTTTCAAGTGAATACCGGGGCAAAGATATACATATAGTCGGATTGTACATAGACATCCGAAGCGACTATTTTAAACGTCGTATAGAGTTGTTTGCCTCAAGTCGTGTTAAGCGAAACGAGGAAATGGTAAAGCGTTTGAACGCTCACGGAATTCCGGTTACTATGCACGAGCTTGAAGCCCTATATCCGAGTTCTGTCATAACAAGAGCTCACTTTGCCAAATACATGTACAACAAAGGCTATGTCAAATCTGTTAAGGAAGCCTTCGACCGATATATCGGCGACCGCTGTCCCTGTTTCGTTCCCAGAGCCAAAATTTCACCCATGCGTGCAGTCGAAATAATTCGTCGAAGCGGCGGCATTCCCGTCCTTGCTCATCCTGTTCTTTACGGAATGGGTAAAAGCGAACTTCGTAAATTAACCGGACGTCTTAAAGACGCAGGTCTTCTCGGAATCGAGGCAATATACTCCACCTATAACAATTCCGACGAACGCGATATTCGTTCATTGGCTAATGAATACAACCTTCTTATAACCGGTGGTTCTGATTTTCATGGTCAAAACAAGCCTACCATCGATTTGGGAATCGGCATGGGTCATATGTTCGTTCCCGAAGATCTTCTTATCCCCATTAAGCAAAAAAAGGATGAACTTAGCGTTTCACCTGTATTTCGACTTCCCAAAATACTCTTTACGGATCTTGACGGAACACTGCTTCGTAATGATAAGTCAATAAGCGAATATACGGCAGATGTATTAAAAGACTGGACTGCTGCCGGTCATTACATTGCTCTTTCATCCGGCCGCGATGTAAACAGCATTTATAACGATGTGTACCAAAAGCTCGGATTTGATAAACTGGGGAATTGTTTCATCATAGCCTATAACGGCGGACAAATATATGACTGTAAGCTGAAAAAAAACATATTCAGAGTCGGCATTCCGATTAGTGATGTTACTTATGTTGAAAATCTTGCCAAAGAATATGATATTCACATTCAGACCTACAGTGACACTCACATTATCTGTCACCGGCAGGACGATGAACTTTCATATTACCAAAGAGTTATTAAAACGCCTGTATTATTTACCGATTCATTTACCGATATTTTGGATATTGACCCCTGTAAGTGTCTTGCAATAGAATTAAAAGATGTTAATAAACTTCATGCTTTTAAGGAAGCACTTACACCCTACGCCGATGAACATGGTCTTTCTTTGTGCTATTCAAATCCCAATTACCTTGAGATAATACCCGCAGTTTCCGGTAAGGGTTCCGCCGTCAAACCATTGTGCGACTATATAGGAATTTCCAATATTATTACCGTAGGTGCAGGGGATGAGCAAAATGATATTTCAAATCTCCAATCCTGCGATGTTGCAATTGCCATGGAAAATGGTATTGATGCCATAAAAGACGCCTCCACCACCATTTCGGAGGGGGATAACGAACATGACGGCCTTGCCAGATCTTTGGTTGATATAATATGATACTATTCTTCTTTTAAGACAACATTTTATTAGTTTGAATTAACGCAATAATTACGTTATTTTAAAATATTTTGCTTAAAAGTATTGTATAATACAATAATAATGTTATAATTATATTAGTACCAAGGTACCAATATCGGTACTGGAGTACCAGAGTGAGGATGTAAAGAAAAAGGTTAGGTGATCACTATGATTCAGCTTAAACGTTTTACCAAATACGTCAAGGATGTATGGAACGGAGATCGTATTCCGTCTCAGGAAAATAAGTTCAAAGCCTTATGTGTGGTTTTGGGCATCATCCATTTATATCTTGCTATCTTCTTTTTCGTAACCGAAATATACATTTTATCTTTGTACAATGTATGTTCTGCTATCTATTACATATCAAGCGGTACCAAAATCAAACATAACTCGGATTTTTACAAGTTATTCGTTACCACTTATATCGAAGTAACGACTTTTGCCGTTCTTTCAACGGTTCTTATCGGTTGGAACTACGGTTTTATGCTTTATGTTATTGTACTTTCCCCGGTATCATTCTTTATGACATACGCTTTGCCCGGTCAGAAGCGTTCGCTTTCGACTCCCGCACTGTTCTCAATGATTTCGTTACTTGTATTTATTACAACAAGAATCCTTTGGGAAACCAGAGGCATAATACTTGCGGGCACTGCCACCGACAAAATGATTACCTTAACATACAACTTAAACTGTATTATTTCTTTCTTTGCGGTAATTATTCTTTCGGTATTTTTCTCTCAGGAAATCCGGTTAAGGGAAAAAGAACTGGAAAAGAGAAATTCCCAGCTTTCGGATATATCTTCGGTTGATCCTTTGACAGGATTGTACAATCGTCGTTCCATGGACAAGTTCCTTGACGAAGCCGTCGCTCTTGTCAAAGAAAACGGTCAGTTATTTACGGTTACCATAGGTGATATTGACAACTTTAAGATGGTTAACGATATTCACGGTCATAACGTAGGTGATGATGTTCTTATGATGGTAGCAAGAACCATAAAGGAAACTCTTCCCGAGAAAAGTACACTTTGCCGTTGGGGCGGTGAAGAATTCCTTATTATGCTTCCTGTTCCGGAGGCCGATGCGATTCCGGTAATCGAATCCGTAAGATATGCCATCTCACAGCAGATTGTCCCTGTTGAAAAGAAAGACGGATATCTTAACTTAAGTGTTACAATGACCTTCGGTATGAGCCAGTACATACACGGCTTCAATATCGAAAAGATTATTTCAATAGCAGATGAGAATTTGTACAAAGGAAAAGCTAACGGCAAGAACCGTGTAGTATCATCTAAGACTGAGATTTAGTCTTATCGTTGATATGTTCCACTATCCTCTCCATTCTGTCGTCCATAAGACAGTATACACTTTGGAGAGGCCAGGGAATTCCCAGAATATATTCTTTATCTTTAGTACTTAAGCCTTCGAGTTTTGTTTCGAAGGCTTCTTTATTTTGATATATTTGTTTGCCAAAATCACACAGGCAGTACTCGTTGTGGGCAACGTCTATCTTTTCGGATACACGTTTAAAGTGCTTTGTACCATATTTACCATACTCTTCAACATATGATATTCTTTCACTTCGTTCCTTAGACTTAGGGTCATCAAAAGATATAATTCCCGTGTTAAGCATATGATCCCATACTATTTCCTGAATTTTGGATCTTGGAGTGGGATAATCAAGACGATTGGCTATTTCATCTACCGTGTAGCCTAAATCAAACAAGTGGCGTATTGCTCCGCCACTTGCATTGTCATATATGAAATTACCTAATGCCTTATTGAAATATTGATTATCCATTAGTTACCTGTCCACACGAACTGCCATTTTTGATAATGGTTTGCGGTATAGTGCATTACTTAATAAGATTGATATTGCAAATCCTATTACCAATACAGCATACCCCATAATGATAACACCGGAAAGGCTAAAATGCGAAACAATCCAAGCCTCTGAATTTGCGGTAAGCATCGTAAGCGGCATAACTGTTGCAAGAAGCACAATCATTCCGATTATAAAGTACTTATAGCATATTCCGAAATATACAAGCGTTGTAAACAGCAGCACATTCATGGAAAAAAGATATACAACCTGACGGTCATAGCTTTGAGCTGCAGTAAGTTCGCCTATGGGCGAATTTGCCATTATGCCGTGAATAATTGCCATTATGGTATAGAACAACACTACAAGGGGTATTACCGCAAAATAAGGATACGTTATCTGAATCTTCTTCTTGTATCCGGATGACTGTATAAGGGTGGAAGCATCCATCGAAATAATACACTGGAAAATAAACATTCCCACAAGAATAATATAGAATCCGCCGATGTAGCTTGATCCTTTGCTTACTATATCAACCACAACTCCGATTGCGAAAAAGAAGGCTGCCATTCCAAGCTGAAGTTTAACCTTCAATCCGTATTTTGAAAGGGTAAATCCCATTTTTATATCTTTAATAATATTACTGATCATATTTTTGTCCTCTCATAGATAAATATCTATCTTATAAAACTCTTCTTATAACTTCTTAGCACCGCAAATTCGCCGAAGAAGGTAGCCAGAATTGAAACGATAATCCCTATTACATACGCCCATGCTAAAGATAATATTCCATATGCCATAAGCAGGAAAACTCCAAGCAGGGCAAGCATTACCACAATCGCAGCAATCGACATTGTCGGCCCATACAGGGACACACCGTCAATGTGGCGTAATCCTATAAGGGCAGCCGTAGTAAAGGCATATACCAAAAGCCCGAACAAAATCGAACTAACAATCGGCACATTAACATCATCCCATATGCAGTTAACTGCAACAGTTCCCAGAATTTCACACAGAATGATATTTAATAATCTCAAGCCCTGGTCTATCATTAATCCGTTTTTAAGAACCCTGTAGCCTCTTTTTGAACTCTTAAGCAATCTAAGCGAAGAATTCTTGGAGCTTATTCCGTTAAATACAAAATAATCAAAAAACATATGGGTCATGCTAAGGAGCATGGAAGTAACCAGAACCGACACCGTACTGTTATAGTAGCTGTTGCTTATAAATAACTCCATTGCTACCGCTATAACAGGTGTGGCCACCCATATTGACAGAGTATATATTAACGGGAAGAACACTTTGTAGTGTCTGCGTATATTCTTCATAATTAATATTCTCCTTATGCAAGTGATGTGTTCTGCTTCATGATGGCAACAACAATCTGGGTTAACGTAGGAGTTTCGTATTTAACATTAACTCCCGCAAGCTTATCCATATCCGAAGTTAAAGCTATACCCGTAAATCCGAACTGATTCTTTGAAATGCTGTAAAGCACCTTTGAAGCCGCATCATAATCGCTAAGTTCACCGTTAACTACTATATATTTTTCCTTCAGTTCTTCTACGAAGCCCTGTTCTACGATGTTACCGTGCTCAACAATAATCGCATAATCCGTTACCGCTTCCATATCGGCAATATTATGTGTAGAGAATAATACCGAACGCTCGCCTTCACGCTCATACATATAATCTCTTATCATCTCACAAAGTTTATCTCTCATAAGAGGGTCAAGGGGAGAAGCAGGTTCATCAAGAAGAAGCATATCCGTTTCTCTTGCAAGAACTCCCGCCAGCATAAGTTTTGTTTTGTTACCGTCCGAAAGATTATTAACATTCTTCTTGGCATCAATGTTATCTTTTTTGGTAATTGCAAGTTTATCGCATATATCGTCATACTTATCCGGATCAAAGGAATCAAACAAAAGCTGCTGAACTTCCTTAATCTGCTTTAATGTCCACTGTGGAAGGAAGTAATTTCCCGTACCTGTATAACCGATTCTGTTCTTTACGGAAGGATCATTTTCTCTATCCTTGTCGTTATATTTTCCGAAATAAGTAAGTTCGCCTTTGTAAGTTAAGTTGATACCTGCAAGGATATCTATAAGTGTTGTTTTGCCGGCACCGTTCTCACCGATAAAAGCTGTTGCAAATCCCTTCGGAATTCTAAGTTCCGGAACATTAAGTTCAAAATTGGGATATTTCTTTAAAATGTTCTTACCGTATATTACGTTTTCAAATTCCATTTTCGTTCTCCTCTAATATCAATAAAGTTTTTAATGTTTCTACCAATTGTTCATTACTTAATCCCGCTATTTTGGCTGATGCTATTGCTTCCGTTAAAGCCTGTTCAACCTTACGCATATGCTGTTCTATAAGCATCTGAGTATCCTGGGCATTAACAACATAGCCTTTCCCCTGTACCGCAGTTACCAGACCTTCGCCTTCGAGGATCTCATAAGCCTTCATTGTAGTAATAACGCTTATCTTAAGTTCCTTTGCCAGGCCTCGTATCGACGGCATGTAATCGCCGGGATGAATTTTGCTTTCCAATATATCACTTCTGAAGCTGTCCGCTATCTGCTGATAAATCGGAACTCCCGATGTTTGTGAAATTATCATATTTACCTCCTTAAGTAATATGGAGTTCGTTGCAACTGTTTATGTGTTATATATACACCCATAACAGGATAGTTGTCAACACATTTTTTAATTTTTATTAATTTACCACTTATACTGCCTATTTTACGGAACTAACTTCCGTGTTGATTCATATGTTCCGGAAATTCCAACTGTCCCCACGCCCGGTCCCAAATTAATCTTCCCATTCAAAAAAATGAACCAGCCGACAATTATCGTTGTCGACTGCCTTAAATACTGTTAATAATCGATTTTATCGTTTTTCACTGTTACTAATCGTTTTTACAATTTTTCAAAAATAAGTACATTCCAGGATAAGGGCTTAACATGAGTATGCAAAACTCCATCCTTAAACTCACCTGTCTTATTCTCTACGGGCTTAATCAAATCGGGATTTTCATAACTGTTTTTAAGTTCCATATCTTCGCTGAACATTTGCGTATGACTTACGAACTTATAATCTTCAAATCCCTTAATATCAACATTAACCGGATATTCCGTATCATCGCTTCTGTTAATAACAAATATCGTAAGACGATTGATATCTTTGTCCCAGGCAGAGGCGCTGTCAATATAAGTAACGCCTTCCTTGGGCGGATACTGTGATGTATCCTCGATTGCATAACCCGGAATATCAAAAGTATCACTCTCCACCGAGGTTTGCATTGAAGTTCCACGGGCATACTTAATAAGGTCACAAAAAGCATATGATGATGCCGCGCGCCATACATAATCATGGTTGGAAGCACATAATGCGCCAAGGCCTCCTGTCATACAGCCAATCTTAACTCTGTCCGCATGGCGAAGGAACGCCAACTGAATCGACGTCATCGAAAGCAAATGCACCATATCACCGCCGGGGAAAACCATATCCTTCATATTATCAGGATCATGAAGTATATATTTGCGCTCCGGATCGAAATGATGATGAATTCTTGCCATATTATATCTTCCCAGCCCCGGATGAAGGGGTTGATTTTCACGAACCATTCCGCCGTATTCGTCAAAAGATATCATTATTTTCTTGGGCGACCTGTGCTTTGACTGAACATAATCGCACATTGCAACTTCAGTATTTATGAAGTCCTCATAATAAGTGGCACCGCCAAGAAGGGCTTTATAATCATTAGGAGGTGCACTGTGATAGTGATGTACGGAAATATAATCCACTACGTCATAACACTGATCAAGAACCGCCTCGTCCCATGCAGGGAAGTGTTCCATAAAAGGTGCCGACGAACCGCATACTCCTGTCTTAATGGTAGGGTCAATCCACTTCATAGCCTTGGAGGTTTCAAGGCATCTTACACCGTATCCTACAGGGTCTTTATCCCAACTGCCAAGCTGCCAGGGACCATCCATCTCATTTCCAAGATACCAGGTCTTCACACCATAGGGCTCTTCATGACCGTATTTCTTACGAAGATCGGACCAGTAACTGCCGCCCTCATGATTGGTGTATTCCACAATATCCATTGCATCCTGTATGGTTCCGGTTCCCATATTTACGGTATACAGCGGCTCTGCATTAACTTTCTTTGCCCACTGCAGATACTCATCATGTCCTACCTCATTGGTAATATACTGATACCATGCAGGATCAAGATGCACTTTGCGATTTTCCTTAGGGCCTATTGAATCCTTCCACTGCCAGGCTGAAACGAAATTTCCTCCCGGAAGTCTTACGGCACTAAGTCCCGTAGACTTGATACCTTCAATAAAATCCTTTCGGAATCCCTGACTGTCGGCCGTAGGATGTTTGGGATTAAACATCGTGCCGTTAACCATGGTTCCGATAGGCTCCAGAAAAGCCGAAAACAACTGTGGCGATATTTCCCCTATTTCATAATTCGGATGAACCGTAATTTTTGCCGTATTTGACATATATACCCCCGTAAAATATTGTTTTAAATATTGGCTAAAAATATTATCTTATATATTGGATTATATGTTATTTAAATATTGGCTTTGTTTTTATCTTTTAATATCCACAATATTCCCGCAGCGAAAATCACAATGCACAAAGATATGATTGCTATTCTGATGCCGGTTGTTAATTCAGGATGCTTTACAAACACAACATCCGGAATTTTGGCTGCCATATTCGCAATAATACATACCATAAGGGATTTGAATTTATAAAATATAAATCCCAGTACAAGTCCCAGGAAAAATGTTCCCACCACCATGGTCATTCCGCCTGATATACAATGCATAAGTCCGAAAAGCAGTGCGCTTACACCGATTGCTACTATGGGTTTTGTATCTTTTTCGATTCTGGTATATACAATACCCCTTAATGCAATTTCTTCGGATGCAGGGGCTATTACAACAAAGCATAATACCAGAAGCAAAATCCCAAGAGCCGGATTAATGTCATAATAATGTCTTAGAGAAGTAATCATCTGAGTGCTACTCTTAAACTCGATGTTATAAGTAATAAGGTAAAATGCAAAAGCAACGGGCACTGTAAGCACACAGGCCTTTATTACATCAATTGCCTTTAACTTAACGAGTTTCATTTCTTTCTTAATCTCAGGATTATTTGCTTTTATAATTACAATCATGAATAAGGCAACAAGCCAACCTGACACTCCTGTCGTAATTAAGAAATTGTTATTCGTAAACTGCAGAAGTTCCTGCTCATCGGTTATTCCCATATTGGAACCGATTGCCACAAATCCAAATGACACCGTGAACTGAATAATCAATGTGACTACAACATAATAGGCAAAATATCCTACGCCTTTTAAAACACCTTTCATATCTTCTTCCTATTCCTTTAATAATTCCAAGACTTAATAAGAGCTATCTCTTTTGCATAGCCCGCATCATCATTGGGAGTTTCCAAAATAAACGGTAATCCCTGTAATCTTGGATTGTTAACTATAGCTTTAAGGGCCTCTTCACCTATATTGCCCTGTCCTATTTTTTCATGTCTGTCTTTGTGGGCACCAAGCGGATTCATACTGTCGTTAATATGAACTGCCTTTAATCTGTCAAGGCCGATAACCGCATCAAATTCATCAAGTACCTTGTCAAAATCAGCAACAATATCATAACCGCCGTCCCAAATATGACACGTATCAAGACATACTCCAAGATGTGTCGAATCCTCCACCCCGTCAATTATCTTCTTAAGTTCTTCAAATGTTCTTCCTATTTCGCTTCCCTTGCCGGCCATTGTTTCAAGCAAAACCGTTGTTGTCATTTCCTTGAACATAGCTTCATTAAGAGCCTCAACAATCATTGATATCGCATCATCCACATCCTGACCCACAGCCGAACCCGGATGAAAATTGTATAACTGATCAGGAGTTGCTTCCATACGTTTTAAGTCGTCAATAAGCATATCCTTGGCGAACTTTCTGATATCAGGCTTATCAGAGCAAAGATTCATTGTATACGGCGCATGAGCAACCAATTTACCGAAATTATTCTCCTTAAGATACTCATTAAGTGCCGCAGCATCATCGGGATCTATATCTTTGGCCTGACCGCCGCGGGGATTTCGTGTAAAGAACGCAAATGTATTTCCCCCAAGACGTGATTCCTCCTTACCCATGGCAAGAAAGCCCTTGGATGTTGATAAATGATTTCCTATGTATATCATAAATATTCTCCCATGACTTATACTTCATAAGTCGTTTAATAAACAGAATTGTTTAACGTAGTTGTTTAGTGTAATTGTTTAGCGTAATTGTTTAGCGGCATTATTTAATGTAATTGTCTAGCGGCATTACAACCGTACAAGGAAAATTATACTTGGAAATAATGCTTAGTACAAACCAAGTTTTGCTAATTTATGATATTTTGAATAATAGCAATATAGAATATTAAAGATATTTACTGAAAGATTACGTAAATCGACCAAAATAAGCCAAATACGTACCCCTCAGCCCGGTTTAAGTGCAAAAAGATTACGTAAATCGACCAAAATAAGCCAAATACGTACCCCATAGCCCGGTTTAAGCGCAAAAAGATTACGTAAATCGACCAAAATAAGCCAAATACGTACCCCTCAGCCCGGTTTAAGTGCAAAAAGATTACGTAAATCGACCAAAATAAGCCAAATACGTACCCCATAGCCTTTCATAAAAAGTATTGTA
>JAZUIS010000087.1:0-10660 GCA_045642345.1 Lachnospiraceae bacterium | reverse complement strand
AACAATCTGTAGATCATCCAATACTATGGAATGTCCCAGAAACCTCTTATTTAAAATTCTATATATTCCAAGTCTTATAACAATAATTGCCTAGGTATTTCCTAGGCAATTATTTTATATTTTACTTTTTCATCGTTGCATCAATAAGTTGCAAGCACCCTTCTAATATATCCCTATAACAAGTACTAAAATCTCCAGTATACCAAGGATCACTAACTTCCTTATCTTCTAATAACATCGTAATCTTATGTTCATCATCACTTAACATTCTATTAATATTTCTTAGATTATTATAATCCATGCGGACGAGAAAACCCACGATTTTAATCGTGTGGATGACAGTTCGCAAATATTTTAATAAAATGTAGATGTATATGTTTCAAATATCTACATAGTGTGCTATACTAAATCTATGAAAAATGAGTATAAACACACAAAAACAACTGTATCACTGATCAACTATCATTTTGTGTTCTGCCCTAGATATCGTAGAAAAATATTTAATATTAAGGGCGTAGAACAACGCTTTAAGGAACTTACAATAGCTGAATGTAACAAAAATGGTATCGAAATACTTGCTTTGGAGTGCCATATAGACCATGTACACATATTTGTTAGTGTACTTCCAACTATGAGCATTCCTACAATCATGCAACAAATCAAAGGTGCTACTTCCGTAGAACTTAGAAAAGAATTTCCTCAGCTTAAAGCAATGCCTAGTCTTTGGACTAGAAGCTATTTTGTAAGCACAGCTGGTAATGTAAGTTCTGAAACAATTAAATGGTATGTTGATACACAAAAAACCAGACCATAGGAGCAATAATGCAAAAAGGTATTAAGTTTAGGGTATATCCTAACAAGGAACAACAAAACTTAATAAATCAGACGCTTGGTTGTTGTAGACTCATCTATAACAAAGGTCTTGCTATGCGTAATGAAGCCTATGAGAATGGCTTAAAAGTAGGATATTCACAGACTTCTGCTATGCTTACTGAGTTAAAGAAAAACTCAGATTTTGCATTTTTAAAGGAAGTAGACTCTATTGCATTGCAACAATCCTTGCGTGACCTTGATAGAAGCTTTGTAAATTTCTTTCAGAAACGTGCATCACACCCTGCTTTTAAGAGCAAACACAACAACCATCAATCCTACAGAACTGTTAATCAGGGAGATAATATCCGTATTGTAGGTAAATATTTAAAACTTCCTAAACTTGGATATATCAAAATTAAACAGTCTATGGAAGTAGGTAAAATCAATAATGTAACCATAGAACGTACGCCTTCTGGTAAGTATTTTGCGGTTCTCAATGTAGATTTTGAACCTACTCTAGCACCTAATAAAGACGGTTCTATCGGCATTGATGTAGGTATCAAGGAATTTTACTCAGACAGCAATGGTAATGTGGTAAATAATCCTAAGTATCTTGAGAAGTCTATGCGTAAACTTGTAAGAGAACAGCGTAGGTTGTCTCGTAAGCAGAAAGGCTCTAATAATCGTAATAAGCAGCGTGTTAAAGTAGCTTTGGTACACGAAAAGATTACAAATCAAAGAAATGATTTTTTACAGAAACAGTCAACTATGCTAGTACGTGAAAACCAAACAATCTGCATAGAGGACTTGAATGTAAAAGGTATGATTCGTAATCATAAGCTCGCTAAATCAATAGCAAGTGCTTCATGGTCAAAGTTCTTTACAATGCTTGAATATAAGGCTACATGGTACGGAAATAATGTAATCAAAGTACCTACTATGTATCCGAGTAGTCAGACTTGCAGTTGTTGCGGATATAAAAACCCATTGGTAAAGAATCTGGCTATTCGTAATTGGGAATGTCCAGAATGCCATACCAAACATAATCGTGACACCAATGCAAGCATAAACATCTTAAATAAAGGCTTGGAAGTAGCCTAAATATAACTAAACTGTAGGCTAGGGCATAGCCGAACAGTATAATCAACGCTTGTGGAGACTATGTAAAACTAAAGTCCTTGTGACAATGTAACGGTCTTAGAAGCAAGAATCCCATTGCTTTAGCTGTGGGAGTGTCAAAAACAGACTTATCCACATTTCCACGACAAAAAAACTAAAAATTTGCAACATATCCAAAGAATTGTTGCAATACTTGATTGAATTGTGTATAATATTTATAAAATATTCCAAGAAAGGGATGATGAGATATGAAGTTTATTATTATCGGAAAGAACATTGAGGTTACCCCTGGTTTGAAGAGCGCCGTGGAGGATAAAATTGGCAAGCTCGCTAAGTATTTTAATGAAGATACAGAAATTCACGTAACATTATCGGTAGAAAAGGAGTCGCAGAAGATAGAAGTTACTATCCCGGTTAAGGGAAAGATTATAAGATCGGAGCAGGTTAGCTCAGATATGTACGTGTCAATCGATCTTGTTGAAGAAATCATTGAACGTCAGCTTAAGAAATATAAATCAAAGATTGTTGATAAGGCAGAACGTAATTCGTCTTTCAGACCCGAATTTATCGAAAAAGAGTATGATGACGAAGAGGAAATTAAGATTATTCGTTCCAAGAAGTTTGATATTAAGCCCATGTATCCTGAAGATGCCTGCATCCAGATGGAACTTTTGGGACATGATTTCTTCGTATTCTGCAATGCGGAAACTGATCAGGTTAATGTAGTATATAAGAGAAAGGGAAACACCTACGGATTAATCGAACCTGAAGATTAAAAATAACTTCATAATATGATATTATAAGGGGTGAGCATTAGCTCACCCCTTTCGCTTTTTAGAAGCAAAAATACTTGCTTGCAAGAGGTATCAAATGTTTATAGTAAATATACTTGCGCTTATTACAGTAATCCTGGCGCTTGCAATTAAATTTAACAGAAGTATGGTTGAAACACTGCCGGTAGCAGTATGTCTCCTTACGTTATGTCTGTATATCTTGGCGTTTTTTGACAGCTTATGGATAAGCGACGTTGTTGGAATTTCAATTCTTCTTTATTATCTTACGAAAGTTATCCGCGCATCAAAAGAAGAGAAGAATTTGTTGAAGATCAAATGTGTCGATAAGTTAAAAGCACCTTCATTCTGGGTGTTTACGGTACTGATGATACTCGTTGCCATAGGTGTAGCTTCAAAAATGATAACCTGGTGGGATGATTATAATTTTTGGGCAACTGATGTAAAGGCAATCTATCTTTCGGACGGATTTGCAGCCAAGTATCATAATGTTCAGCCGGAGTTCGGTGATTATCCGCCGGCAACACAGCTTGTTAAGTGGTTTTTCCTTCATATGAATCCTAACAATTTTAATGAGGGACTGATGTTCACAGGATATTATTTTATGCTGTTTTCATTTATGGCACCTTTTCTTAAATTCTTTGATGACAAAAAAATATACGTTTCCGTAACGGCAGGAATATTGATGATATTGTTTCCGGCTACTGTCGAGGCCTTTCATCTTGACGGATGCTGCGCCGATATTTGTATGGCAGCATGCTTCGGGCATTTTCTTATATCTTTGTACGAACTTAAGGGTGCCGCTGAAACTACGGCGATATGTGATGACTGCAGGAAGGAAGACTGTGACAGCTGCATTAAAAATAATAAATCGGATAAGTGCTTCCTGTTGGGACGCTGTGCACTGACACTGTGCGTTATGTCTTTGTGCAAAAACACATCATTTATCTGGCTTGGAATGGCATTTGTAATCACATTGATATTTATCAAAAAAGATAAACTTAAGACAATAGTGTATATCTTTGTACCCGGTGCAGTTTCATTGGGGTCCTGGTATGCATACTGCCTGATTAACCGAAGAGTTGCAAAGCTTGTCAGTAATTCTCTTAAAATGGCGACAGGCCAAATGGGATTGCCCGAATACAGGGGAGAACTGCTTGATTCCTTCATTGAGGCATTTCTTAAATGGCCTCTGCACAGATACTCGCAAGGGTTAATCAATTTATCGCCGCTGGCATTGATTTTACTTATGACGGCAGGGTTTATTTTACTTGGCGTATTTAAGAAAATAAGTAGGCAGGATTCGATTTACCTTGCTGTTATCTGTCCCGCTATGGGACTTATTATTACGGGAATTCTTCTTGTGTCGCATCTTACGATATTTGCAACCGAGGACCAGTATCTTGAACCTTTTGCAATGGTATCTTCCATAGAAAGATATGGAGCCCCCTTCGGTATAGGTATGCTGATGCTGCTTATCTACCTATTATTGCAATCGGTCCGGGTTGACACGGATTCCGATACGAAAGACGGGGCAACCAAAGAATATGGTAATGGGTCGATTAATGAGTTAAGAAAGAGTGTGACCGCCAAGTATGCTCCGTATATGGTGATTGCGGCGTTTATACTGCTGACTACAGATTATGTATCTCTTTACAGAGGTTATGTGGGATATCGGGATAATAATGACAGTATTGTTGCCGAACGTGAAAACTTAATTAACGGCGATATTGTTTCTCTTAATAAGATACTTGATAATGATGCCAAGATTGAGACCGGGCGTGTACTTTATGTACGTGATTTTTCCGACCTTAGCTGGATATCTCATGCATATATCAGCTTTGAAACAGCCCCCTTATCTATGGTGTACGAATATGTGGATGATTTGTCGGTACCGGTGCGTGAGGCGACTATGAGAGGGCTGGCATATCAGGATGAAAACGGCTATAAAGAAGCAAATACCGGTATGGGTGCCCCTACAGGATTCGGTGGCGGCACGGTGGCTCAGAATGCAGAAAATGGTTATGATGCACTTTTGAGAAGGGCAAATGAGCTGCATGCGGACTATATATATATGGACAGGAAACTGTATTCCGTAAGATGATAGTGCATTCATGGATAGAAATCCATATTCCGTAAGATGGTAATGTATTTATGGAAATATCGTCTTGCAAGATACTATAGAGGTAATGTGTTTGGATACACATGTAGAATATCAACTAATAAGATCTAAAAGAAAAAGTATATCTTTGCAAGTGGACCGGGAAGCGAAAGTTATTGTACGTGCTCCCCGCTGGGTTCCCAAGTGGCAGATTGAAGCATTCGTTTCGTCAAAAACCGATTGGATTAACAAACATATTGAGATTGCCAAAGAACGTTTGGACGTTGAAGATGAAAGACGTGTCATGTCACCGGAAGAATATTCCCGAATTAAACGCAGGGCTCAGATGGCGATTCCGATACGTGTTGACTATTGGGCAGAATTTATAGGCGTTTCTTATAACAGAATTTCAATTCGTAATCAGAAGACTCGTTGGGGTAGCTGCAGCATTGACGGCAATTTGAATTTTCATATGATGCTGGTGACGATGCCGGATGAAATTCGTGATTATGTTATTATTCATGAACTGTGTCATCGAAAGCATATGAATCATTCGACAGAATTCTGGAATGAAGTTTCTAAGTATGACCCGGAGTTTAAGTTACATCGCAAATGGCTAAGAGAACATGGCGCAGAGTATCAGGTTGAGGTTAAGTAGCTCATGAATGCATAGACCACTGGGTTTACAGATTAAATGGGATATTTAGGAAGATTAATCTGGGATTTATAGTAAGAAGTGCCTGGATATACAGATTAAATGGAATATTTAGGAAGATTCATCTGGGATTTATAGTAAGACGTGTCTGGGTTTACAGATTATACGAAGTATTTTAGAAGATTTATCTGTAATTTCCTGTGAGAAACGTCGGGATTTATCAGAAGTTCATACGGTAGTTCATGGATTATGCAGAAATATACTTTTTTATTGATAATATATGTGCGCTGTGCTATAATTATTTCTGCATGTGACAAAAATTTAACAAAGTCTACATAACAATTACCGGTTATGAGGGATTTAAGGGATTTTGTCAGTCAATTTCAAATTAAAAAGTTATTATTTAACATTAAACGGAGGAACTTATATGTGTAAGAAAGTAGTTATTGCAAGTGCTTGCCGTACAGCTATCGGAACAATGGGCGGTACATTAAGCACAACACCTGCAGCAGATCTTGGTGCTATCGTTATTAAGGAAGCAGTTAAGAGAGCAGGTATTAAGGCTGAAGATGTTGACCAGGTTTATATGGGATGCGTTATTCAGGCAGGTTTAGGTCAGAACGTTGCTCGTCAGGCAACATTAAAGGCCGGTCTTCCTATTGAGACTCCTGCAGTTACAATGAACGTTGTATGTGGTTCGGGACTTAACTGTGTTAATCAGGCAGCTCAGATGATTATGGCAGGTGATGCTGATGTTGTTGTAGCAGGTGGTATGGAGAATATGTCAATGGCTCCTTACGCTATTCCTCAGGGTCGTTACGGATATAGAATGAACAATGGTGTTTTGGTTGATACCATGATTAAGGATGCTCTTTGGGATGCATTCAATGATTATCACATGATCAAGACCGCTGATAACATTGCAGAGCAGTGGGGACTTACAAGAGAGGAACTTGATGCATTCTCACTTAAGTCACAGCAGAAGGCTTGCGCAGCTATTGAAGCAGGCGCATTCAAGGAGGAAATCGTTCCCGTAGAAGTTAAGAAGAAGAAGGAAACAATCGTATTTGATACAGATGAAGGCCCTCGTCCGGGTTCTACAATGGAAGGTTTAGCTAAGCTTCGTCCTATCAATCCCGACGGATTCGTTACAGCAGGTAACGCTTCAGGTATCAACGACGGTGCTGCAGCACTTGTTATCATGAGCGAAGAAAAGGCTAAGGAGCTTGGCGTTAAGCCTATGGCTACATTCGTAGCAGGAGCTTTGGCAGGTGTTGATCCTTCAATTATGGGTATCGGACCTGTAGCAGCTACAAAGAAGGTTATGGCTAAGGCCGGTTACAAGATTGAAGACTTCGATATCATCGAAGCTAACGAAGCTTTCGCAGCTCAGTCAGTTGCAGTTGGTAAGGATCTTGGAATTGATGTTGATAAGCAGCTTAACCCTAACGGTGGTGCTATCGCATTAGGACATCCTGTTGGAGCTTCCGGTGCTCGTATCCTTGTTACACTTCTTCATGAGATGAAGAATAAGGGTGCCAAGAAGGGTCTTGCTACACTTTGTATCGGTGGTGGTATGGGTTGTGCTACTATCGTTGAGATGGACTAATTTAAAACAAAAATATACGAAAGAGAATGCTTAAAGAGTGTTCTCTTTTCGTGCGTTTATTAATATGTACGCGAGCGTGCAGAATCAATAATAAGGAGAACAAAATGGAGTATATTTTATACGAAGTAAACGGTGCTGTAGGCACTATCACAATCAACAGAGAAAAAGCTTTAAATGCTTTAAACTCACAGGTTCTTGATGAACTCAGCGCTACACTCGATGCTGTTGATTTAAACACAGTAAGATGTCTTATTTTAACAGGTGCCGGCGAAAAGAGTTTCGTTGCAGGTGCCGATATAGGTGAAATGAGCACACTTACAAAGGCTGAAGGCGAAGCTTTCGGTAAGAAAGGAAATGATGTTTTCCGTAAGTTAGAAACTTTCCCCATCCCTGTTATCGCAGCTGTTAACGGCTTCGCTCTTGGCGGCGGATGTGAAATTTCAATGAGCTGTGATATCAGAATCTGTTCTGACAATGCAGTATTTGGTCAGCCTGAAGTTGGCTTGGGAATCACTCCCGGCTTTGGCGGAACCCAGAGACTTGCACGTCTTGTAAGCCCCGGAATGGCTAAACAGATGATTTACACAGCACGTAACATTAAGGCTGCAGAAGCATACAGAATCGGTCTTGTTAATCAGGTTGTATCAGCTGAAGTTAATGAAGCCGGCGAAGTAACAGTATCTGCAAAGGATGCCCTTATGGCTGCTGCTAACAAGATGGCTGCAGGCATTGCACAGCAGGCTCCTATCGCTGTTCGTAACTGCAAGAAGGCAATTAACGAAGGCTTACAGGTTGATATGGATCAGGCTATCGTAATCGAAGAAAAACTCTTCGGTGACTGCTTCGAGACAGAAGACCAGAAGGCAGGAATGGGCAACTTCCTTGAGAAAGACAAAGAAAAGAAGTTAAAGGTTGTACCTTTCCAGAACAAGTAATTAAGTACATGAACAGGAACCATACGGTCCTGTAGAAAAATATATTATAAAGGAGAAACCAAAATGAAAGTTGGAGTAATTGGTGCCGGCACAATGGGTTCCGGTATTGCACAGGCATTTGCACAGTGCGACAAAGTAGACACAGTATATCTTTGCGACATTAAGCAGGAGTTCGCTGACGGCGGTAAGGCTAAGGTTCAGAAGTCTATGGACAAGCTCGTAGCTAAGGGCAAGAAGACTCAGGAAGAAGCTGACGCTATCATGGCTAAATTTAAGACAGGTCTTAACGAGATCTGCGTTGATGCTGACTTAATCGTAGAAGCAGCACTTGAAGTTATGGATATCAAGAAGGAATGTTTCAAGAATCTTATGGAAAACATTGTTAAGAATCCTGATTGTATATATGCTTCAAATACATCATCTTTATCTATCACAGAAATCGGCGCAGGCCTTCCTAAGCCCGTTGTAGGAATGCACTTCTTCAATCCCGCACCTGTTATGAAGCTTATCGAAGTTATCGCAGGCGCTAACACACCTGATGATGTTGTAGCTAAGGTTACTGAGATTTCTCAGGATCTTGGTAAGACACCCGTTAAGGTTAACGAGGCTCCCGGATTCGTTGTTAACAGAATTCTTATTCCTCTTATCAACGAAGGTATTTTCGTATACTCAGAAGGTATTTCCGATATCGAAGGTATCGACAGCGCTATGAAGCTTGGCGCTAATCATCCTATGGGACCTTTGGAACTTGGTGACTATGTAGGTCTTGATATCGTTCTTGCTATTATGGACGTTCTTTACAAGGAAACAGGCGATTCTAAGTATCGTGCATGTCCTCTCCTTCGTAAGATGGTTCGTGCTAAGAAGCTTGGTGTTAAGACAGGTATCGGTTTCTATAACTATGCTGATGGCGGCAAGGTACCTACAGACAAGTAATTAAGTAATCAAGTACAAAGATATAGTTATTGATTCAATTCCTATATCTTTGTACATAAACAAACATATACAAATTGGAGGAAATAAGCATGGATTTTACAATGAGTAAAGAACATGAAATGGCAAGACAGCTGTTTAAGGATTTTGCCGAAAATGAAGTAAAGCCTCTTGCACAGGAAGTTGACGAAGAAGAACGCTTCCCCAGAGAGACTGTTGAAAAAATGGGTAAATACGGCTTCATGGGTATTCCTGTACCCAAGGAGTACGGCGGACAGGGATGCGATACTTTAACATATGCTATGTGTGTTGAAGAGCTTTCTAAGGTTTGCGGTACTACAGGCGTTATCGTATCAGCTCATACATCACTTTGTATCGATCCTATCATGACATTCGGTACAGAAGAGCAGAAGCAGAAATATCTTCCTGACCTTGCTTCAGGTAAGAAGGTTGGTGCTTTCGGTCTTACAGAGCCCGGTGCAGGTACTGATGCTCAGGGTCAGCAGACAAAGGCTGTATTAGATGGTGACAGCTGGATTCTTAACGGATCTAAGTGCTTCATCACTAACGGTAAGGAAGCTGATGTTTATGTTATCTTCGCTGTAACAGGCAAGGTTGAAAAGCGCGGCAAGATGCTTAAAGAGATTTCAGCATTCATCGTTGAAAAAGGAACACCCGGATTTACATTCGGTGTTAAGGAAAAGAAGATGGGTATCCGTGGTTCATCTACATACGAGCTTATCTTCACAGACTGCAGAATTCCTAAGGAGAACCTCCTTGGACAGCAGGGTAAGGGATTCAATATCGCTATGCACACTCTTGACGGTGGACGTATCGGTATCGCTTCTCAGGCTCTTGGTCTTGCAGAAGGTGCATTAGAGACAACAATCGCTTATGTTAAGGAACGTAAGCAGTTTGGTAAGGCTATCGGAGCTTTCCAGAATACACAGTTCCAGTTAGCAGATATGGCTACTAAGGTAGAAGCTGCTAAGCTTCTTGTTTACAAGGCAGCATTAAAGAAGGATGAATATAAGAAGAATCCTAAGGTTTCTTACTCATTCGAAGCTGCTCAGGCTAAGTTATATGCAGCAGAAGTTGCTATGGAAGTAACAACTAAGGCTGTTCAGTTACACGGTGGTTATGGTTACAT
The DNA here is from genome assembly GCA_045642345.1 of Lachnospiraceae bacterium. GTDB lineage: Bacteria > Bacillota > Clostridia > Lachnospirales > Lachnospiraceae > JAILLW01. Next base: position 554 of record JAZUIS010000087.1, on the reverse strand, counting down.
CAGAGAGTACGATGTTGAGCGTATGATGAGAGATGCTAAGATCACAGAGATCTACGAAGGTACATCAGAAGTTCAGCGTATGGTTATCTCCGGCGCACTACTTAAGTAAGAAGGAGGATTAGGATAATGAAAATCGTTGTTTGTATTAAGCAGGTTCCTGATACTAAGGGTGGCGTTAAGTTTAACCCCGACGGAACATTGGATAGAGGCGGAATGCTTGCTATCATGAACCCTGATGATAAGGCAGGTCTTGAGGCAGCACTTCGTTTAAAGGATCAGTATGGTGCTGAGGTTACAGTTCTTACAATGGGTCTTCCTAAGGCAGCTGACGTATTACGTGAAGCTATCGCTATGGGAGCAGATAAGGGCGTTCTTGTAACAGACAGAGTTCTTGGTGGAGCTGATACATGGGTTACATCAACAACTATTGCAGGTGCTATCCGTAACTTGGAATATGATTTAATCATCACAGGTCGTCAGGCTATCGATGGTGATACAGCTCAGGTTGGTCCTCAGATCGCTGAGCACTTAGGCATTCCTGTAATTTCATATGC